>NZ_DASVSF010000099.1 GCF_036388275.1 Longimicrobium sp. | reverse complement strand
GTAGGCCAATGCGCGCAACTCTCCGATAGCCAACCGGTGAACCTGCCGGGTGAGCCGGATGCGGGAAATCCGCACGTCCGGTTCGAAGAGGGGCGACCAGGGCGAAGCTGTAACCTCGCCCTGGCGTCTACTCTACCGTGAAGCTGCAGTTCTTCAGTCAGCGGCGCTGGATGGGCCCGTTCAGGTTGGGGCAGGGGGTTCCCACGGGCTGCGGCCGGGAACCCGTATAGG
Source organism: Longimicrobium sp. (assembly GCF_036388275.1). Classification (NCBI taxonomy): domain Bacteria; kingdom Pseudomonadati; phylum Gemmatimonadota; class Longimicrobiia; order Longimicrobiales; family Longimicrobiaceae; genus Longimicrobium; species Longimicrobium sp. Next base: position 70,040 of record NZ_DASVSF010000099.1, on the reverse strand, counting down.
CGCCCAGCGTCTTCAGGTACTCCACCAGCGCCCAGCGCTCGACGTCGCTGAGGTCGGTGCCGAACTCGTGGCCCTGGTTGCTGTTCCCGGGAACCGTGGTGGTGAACCGGGCCGTGCCGGCGGGCGCGTTCATGGCGTAGCCCACGCGGATGGGGTCGTACTCGGCGTGTCCCACCGGGAACGTGGTGCTTCGCCGGGCCGCGGGCAGCAGCAGCTCGTACAGGCTGGGGACGGAGCCATTGTGCAGGTAGGGCGCGGTGGCCCAGGTGCCTCGCAGCGTGCGGATGCCGTACTGCCCGGTGGTGCGCCACACCACGGCGCTGTCCGGAATGCCGTTCATCACCTGCCGCTGGGCGGGCGGAACCTTGAACGTTTCGTACGCCGCGGTCTTCATCTTGTGCAGCACCGGCGCCACCGAGTCGGTAAACCGGCCGTTGCCGAGCGGCTCCGTGAAGTTGACGGCCCGCAGGGCGTCGGTCCCGATGGACTCCAGCGGGTAGCAGGCGTCACGGGCGGGCGGGTCCTGGTGGCACCCCGCGCAGTACGTGCCGAAGAGCGGCTCCCCCTGCGCTGCCTTGGCCCGGTCGATGGGCGGGAAGAACGCCGGCCACGTGGGCTCCGGAAGCTGCCGCGCCAGCAGTTCCAGCCGGTGGAGGTTGATGGGGTTCAGCGTCGACCTCAGGGTCACCGGGTCGTAGACGCCGCCCACGCCCAGCGCCTGTCCCAGGTTGCGCTCCATCACCGAGTTGGTGTTGGCGTCGTAGTGCAGCCACACGTTCTGCGCGAACCCCCACAGGTGCGGAAAGCTCACCGGCGCGGTGGTCGGCACCGGGTCGTTGGGGTACAGGCGGTTGCGCGCCACCCCGAACGCGTCCACCCGGCCGGGACCGTCGGCGGTGGTGGGCACCTTGGGCGTGTTGCCGGCGACCGACGCCATGAACTCGATGCGGTCGCGCAGCATTCGGGCGATCACCAGGATTTCGCCCAGCGAGGCGTGCCGGGCCGCGGTGGCCTGCGCGTCGGAAGCCACGGCCGGCTCCTGCGGAAGTGCCGCGCGCAGCCGGGCGTGCGCGGCGCCCAGGCTTTCCTGGTTGTAGCGCTGCATCAGCTGTTGGAACCCGGGCGCCGCGCTGTCGAACGGCAGGTAGTGCAGGTTCACGGCGGCGCTTGCCGCCGAGTCGGCCCGCAGCGCCTGGCCAAGCTCCCCCAGGAACGCCGCCTCGGCGGCGGTACGCTCCGCGTCGACCAGGCCCTCCAGCATCTGCCGGGCGGACGGATGGCTGCTGTGGTTCAGCCGGTGGCTGGGCGGCCCGGCATTGGGCTCCCGGTGGCGCAGCAGGTCGAGGATGAACTGCACCAGGTGCGCCGGCTTGAGCGTTTCCTTCATGGCCTGCGTGAGGTCGTTCCCGAACACGTCGGTGTTGAACCGGCTGGGCGCGCCGTCGATGCGCAGCCGGTTGCCCCCGTACGTGATCTCGTTCACGTGGCACGCCGAGCAGTTGAAGCCCAGCATGCGAACGCCCAGGAACCGCGTGTCGACCGTGGTGGCCACCGTCACCCCCACGGGAAGCCCGTCCGCGTTGGCGGAGTCGGCGATCAGGCCGAACCGCTCCGGAGACTCCAGGAAGAACTTCGACCGGTCGGCGGGGTTGCGCAGCGCCCGGATCCAGGCGTAGGGAAGGATCTCGCTTCCCTCGGCCAGGTGATAGAACTGCTCCCGCTGCTCGGGGGTGAGCGGCCCCACCTTGACGCTGTCGGCGCTCACCACCGGCCCGTCTGCGCCCTTCTCCCCACCGTCACCTCCTTGCCCGCCCTCGCAGGCGAGCGAGGGCACCACCGCCAGCAGAACCACCCATCCCGCCACTCCACGCCTGGTCCACATTGTTGCCTCCGCCGCGAAGGAAGGACGACCCGCATCATCCTTGAACAGTAAGCGGCGCACCGCGCGAATGCACGAACTTTCTTCGTGAACTGATTCACGCAGAGGACGCAGAGATGAAGGAGAGGACGCAGAGAAACACCATCGTTTCTCTGCGTCCTCTCCGTTTTCCCTGCGCCCTCCGCGTGAAGCTAAGTTCTTCAGGCCGCCTTTTCGTCTTCTTCGCGGCGCTTGCAGTCCAGGCAGTAGCGCGCGTGCGGCAGCGCCTCCAGGCGCTGGAAGGGGATTTCGTTCTGGCAGCCGTGGCAGATGCCGAACGCCTCGGGCTCGGTGTACAGCCGGCGCAGCGCCTCCTCGATGCGGTACAGGTAGCGCCCTTCCTTGCTGGCGAACAGGAACGACTTCTCGCGCTCCATGGCGTCGGTGCCCTGGTCGGCCATGTGGAACGAATAGCTGGAAAGGTCCGCGTCGGCAGAGTCGCGGCTGACGGAGTGCTGCTGGAAGCGGCCGATGGAACGCCTGATCTTGTCGCGCTCGCGCACAAGAAGACGCTCGATGGATTCGATTTGGGTCCGATCCATGTCGCCTGTCTCGACTGTCACTGGTGTGGCCCGGCGCAGGAAGCCCCGGAGCGGGGCGCGCCCGAACGAACGAACATCCGTTCCCGGCAGAGGTGCGGAACAGCCGGGAAATGTAGCACCAAATGGGGGGCGCGTTCAAGTGCGCGCCCCGGCCGCGCGTTTCAGCGGCTGAGGAAGCGCTCCACGTAGCGCACCACGTCGTTGCCGTTGGCCCACAGCATCAGCCCCACGACGATGATCAGCCCCACGTGCGAAAGGCGGATGCGCGCCTCTACCGACAGCGGCCGGCCGCGCACCGCCTCCACCAGCAGGAACATCAGGTGTCCGCCGTCGAGGATGGGGATGGGGAGCAGGTTCAGCACGGCCAGGTTCACCGAGAGCAGCGCCAGGAAGTACAGGAAGCTCCATCCGCCCTGCTCGGCGCTCTGCCCCGACGCCTCGCCGATGGAAAGCAGGCCGCCCAGGTTGCGTGGCGACAGCGCGCCGGTCACCAGGTCGCGCAGCGTGGTCAGCAGCAGCTCCACCATGCCCACGGTCTCGTTCCACCCGTGGCCGATCGCCGCCCCGAACCCCAGCTTCCGGTGGTGGATCAGCGGAAGCTCCACCGCTCCGATCTTCCCCACCATCCGCTTCTGCCCGTTCACCTTCTCTTCTTCGGCGGCCGGAGTGAGGGTCAGCGACACCCGTTCGCCGCCGCGCTGCACGTCGACCTTCACGGGCTTGCCGGGGCTGTTCCGGAACTGCTCCACCGCCTCGTGCCACGCCGTAACGGGCTGTCCGTTGAGCGCCACGATGCGGTCGTTGGGCCGCAGCCCTGCCTTGGCGGCGGAACGATCGGGAAGCACGCCCCCCACGACCGGCGGGCTGAAGAAGCGCAGGGCCTGCTGAAGCGTGTCGCGGCTGCGGCCCCGCTCGGGGAGGGTCAGCGTAACCGGCGCCTGGCCCGCCACGCCGACGGCGACCGCGCCCGCGGGGGCGTCTGCCAACGCGCGCTGCATCGCGTCCCAGTGGGCCACCGGCTGCCCGCCGACGGACACGATCTCGGCCCCGACGGGGATCTGGCGCAGCTGTGCGGCGCTGCCGCCCAACTCGTGCATGGGCGCCACCTGCCGCGTGCCGATGTACGGCTCGCCCTGCCCGGCGGCCAGCACGATGTTGGCGACCAGGGCGAAGACCAGGTTCATGATCACCCCGGCCGAGATTACCCAGGTGCGCGCCCAGATGGGCTTGGCGTCGAAGGTCCTCGCGGGGTCCACCGGGGGCGCCTTTTCGCCGCCCTCCAGCACCTCCATGGCCTCGTCGTCCTCCATCCCCGCCATCTTCACGTAGCCGCCCAGCGGGATGGCCGAGATCACGAAGTCCGTTTCGCCCCACTTGAAGCCCGCCACGCGCGGCCCCAGCCCCAGGGAAAAGGTGGGCGCGGCAATGTCCACCGACTTGGCGGCGAAGAAGTGCCCCAGCTCGTGGATGAGGATCAGGACCGAAAGGGCGACGAGGGTCGCCAGGATGCTCAGGAGCACGGGGCCAGCTGGTTCAGGAAATCGTTCGTGGCGCGCCGGGCCCATCCATCGGCCGCCAGCACGTCGTCCAGGGTGTCGACGGGGCCGTTCGGCCACCGGTCCAGCGCGTCGGCGATGGCTTCGGCGATGCAGGGAAAGGTGCAGCGGCCGGCCAGGAACTCGGCCACGGCCACCTCGTTGGCGGCGTTGAACACCGCCGGCGCCGTTCCCCCCGCGCGCCCCGCCTGGAATCCCAGCGCGAACGCGGGAAACCGGGCCGTATCCACCGCCTCGAAGGTCAGGGGGCCCCCCGCCACGGGATCGTACCGCCGCGCCTCGTACGGCAGGCGCTCGGGGTACGTCAGGGCGTAGAGGACGGGGATCTCCATGGTGGGAAACCCCATCTGCGCCAGGACCGATCCATCCACCGTTTCCACCATCGAGTGGATGATGGACTGCGGGTGCACGACGGCCTCGATGCGGTCGTACCCCACACCAAAGAGAAAGTGTGCCTCGATCACCTCCAGCGCCTTGTTGGCCAGCGTGGCGCTGTCGATGGTGACCTTGGAGCCCATGTTCCAGGTGGGGTGGCGCAGGGCGTCGGCGGGGGTGACGGCACCGATGCGTTCCAGCGGCCACGCGCGGAACGGCCCGCCCGACGCGGTGAGCACCAGGCGGCGCACGTCCTCCGCCCGCGTGCCGGACAGGCACTGCAGGATGGCGCTGTGCTCGCTGTCCACGGGGGTCAGCTCGCCCCCGCCGCGCCGCGCGGCTTCCAGCACCAGCGGCCCGCCGCACACCAGCGACTCCTTGTTGGCCAGCGCCACCCGCTTGCCCGCACGGAGCGCCGCCAGCGTGGGCTCCAGCCCCGCGGCGCCCACCAGGGCGTTGATGACGATGTCGGCGTCGGGGTGCGTGGCGGCGTCCAGCAGCGCCTGCCGCCCGGAACGCCACTCCGTCCGCCCCGGCGGCAGGTCGCCCGGGACGGGTGCGTCGGCGATCACGGCGAGGGAGGGATGGAGCTCGGCCACCAGTTCGCGCAGGGCGCCCGCGTTGCGGTGGGCGGTCAGGGCGACGGCGTGAAAGCGGTTCGGGTGCTGGCGCAGGACGGCGCGCGCGCTCGCGCCGATGGAGCCGGTGGCCCCCAGGATGGCGACGCCCTTCATCCCGCGGTCAGGGGCCGACGACCAGGGCGAAGAAGGCGTACCCCAGGGGCAGCGTGACGATGAGCGAGTCGAAGCGGTCCAGCGCGCCCCCGTGGCCGGGAAGCAGCGTCCCCGAGTCCTTGACCCCCACGTCGCGCTTCCACAGCGACTCGGCCAGGTCGCCCAGCTGCGCGAAGACGGAGACCAGAAGGCCAAGGAGGGCGCCTTCCCACAGGGTGGGCTGGTACGTCCAGAAGCTGGTGAGCAGGTACGCGTAGGCGATGCCGCCGATCACCCCGCCCACGACGGCGGAGAGCGCGCCCTCCACCGTCTTTCCGGGGCTGACCCGCGGGATCAGCTTGCGCCGGCCGAACGCGCGCCCGCCGAAGTACGCGGCCGAGTCGCTGATCCAGGTAAGGAGAACGGGGGCCAGCAGCAGCGCCGGGCCGTGCAGCTCGCCGCGCAGCTCCGGCAGGTGGCGCAGGTAGAGGCCGAAGCCGAGGAGCGCCGCGTACCCCGCGCCGAAAACGGTGACGGCGGTGGACACCAGCGGCTCGCCCTCTACCCCGCGCGCCCAGATGCACACGCAGGCGGCGGTGACGGCCAGCAGGACGAGGGCGATGGTGGGGAGCGGGTTGCGCACGCCGTCCTGCGGCATGGCCCCGGCCGCCAGCACGATGGCCGCTGCGCCGGCCGAGCCCAGGAAGGCGAGGGGCCGGGCGGGCTTCTTTTCGGCCATGCGGTACAGCTCGAACGCCGTCAGCGCGGCGCAGAGCGCCAGCAGCCCCGCCAGCACCCAGCCGCCCATCCACACGGCGGCCAGGGCGGGGGGAATGCCGGCGATGGCCACGCCGACGCGCTTCAGCGTTTCCGATGCCGCCACGGGAGAATCTTCAGGAAGCCAGGACGCGGCCGAACCGCCGCTCGCGCCGCTGGTAGTCCAGCAGGGCGCGGAAGAAGTGCTCGCGGCCGAAGTCGGGCCACAGCACGGGGGTCACGTACAATTCGGTGTACGCCAGCTGCCAGAGCATGAAGTTGCTGATGCGCTGCTCGCCCGAGGTGCGGATCAGCAGGTCCGGGTCCGGGTCCGCCGGCGTGTACAATTGCTGGCTGAACAATTCCTCGTCGATCTCGCCCGGAAGCAGCGTTCCGGCGGCCACGCGCTCCGCCAGCTTGCGCGCGGCCAGGACGATCTCCTGCCGGGCCCCGTAGCTGATGGCCAGGTTCAGCCGCATCCGCGTTCCGCCGCGGGTGTGGTCGACGATCGACTGGATGGCGGCGCGGGTGCGCGGCCCCAGCCGGTCGAGCTCGCCGATGCAGTGCACCTCGATCCCCTTTTCCTTGAGGTCGCGGCGCTCGCGGCGCACGTACAGCTCCAGCAGGCCCATCAGCGCCGAGATCTCGGTGGCGGGGCGCCCCCAGTTCTCCTGCGAAAAGGCGTACAGCGTAAGCACCTCTACCCCTGCGTCGCCCGCGGCCTCCACGGCCTGGCGAACGGCCTGCATGCCGGCGCGGTGCCCGAACTCGCGCGGCTGCCCGCGTTCCCGCGCCCATCGCCCGTTGCCGTCCATGATGACGGCCACGTGGCGGGGCACCGTTCCGTTCAGCCGGATTTCCTGGAGGAGCTGCTCGCAAGACATGCCGGGTAAGATGGACGGCTGCGGCGGGTTTGTCAAAGCAAGTTCTTTTTGAACCGACTGGATCACGCGGAGGCGCGGAGGACGCGGAGGGGTCGCGGAAGCGCGCTAAGACAGATCGGGATCATCAGCCGACAGGTGCTGTCGAGCATGCCGTACCGTCAGGATGACAACCTCGTGCGGGTCAAGCCGATAAATGACCCGGTAGTTCCCATGGATGACCTCGCGAAGGTCGGCCCGGGGCGACTCGGGCAAGTGGCGCCCGCTCTCCGGGAACTCCGCCAGACGCAAAACGGAATCAAAGAGGCGCTCGACGACGTTCGCGGCGGCTTGTGGCCGGGACTGGGCGATGAATTCGCCGATGCCGACCACGCGTTCCAACGCAAGGGGCGACCAGACGACGTTCACCGGCGCAGACGCGCAAGGACCTGGCGCTTGGCTTCGTTGTGCTCCACCCCCTCGCCGCGGGCAACCTGCTCCTCGGCGAGGCGGATGTCCTCGAGCACCTCCGCGCGTTCGGTCAACCGCTCGTATTCGCCGACATCCAGCAGCACGGCCGCACTCCGCCCGTGCTGCGTGAGCACGATGGGCCGGTGCGTCGCCTGTACCTGCTCCACGAACGCGGCAGCGTTGGCACGGAACTCAGAAAGGGGGCGAACGTCCTCAATCAATCGAATCTGCATCGTACAAACTCCTGTACTAAATGGTGTACAAGAATAATTGCACGGTATGGGTTCGGCAGCAACCTTCAGCCTGATTCCGGCCTGGGGCACCTCTGCAATCTAGTCCTCGCGCCGCAACTCCGGGATGCGCCAGGCGGCGAGCAGCGTCAGCAGGGCCATCAGCGCGACGCCCCAGAACACCCAGTGCAGGCTCTCCGCCAGGCCGCCCCGCACCAGCGCCAGCGCGTCGGTGCCCAGCCGGGTGGCGCGGGGGGCGGCGTCTCCCAGCAGGTCCTGGATGTTGTCGAGCGACACGCGCCCCTCCAGCCCCTGGCGCTCCAGGTAGCGCGCCATCTGGTAGTTCAGCATGCCGCCGAACAGCGCCGCGCCCAGGGCGTTCCCCAATATCCTCATCAGCATGTTGGACGCGGTGGCCACGCCGCGCTGGTTCCACGCCACCGTCGTCTGGATGGCGACGATGGACGTGGTGCTCACGAAGCCCAGCCCCACTCCCACGAGAAAGGAGCCGATTCCCGCGGGCAGGGCTCCGCGGGACGAGAACAGGGCGATCAGCAGCGTGCCGGCCAGCAGGGCCACGCCCCCCGTGCGCACCAGCCGCCGGACGCCCATCGTCACCATGCTGCGCCCCGCCCAGAACGCCGACAGCGGCCACCCCAGCGTCATCATCGACAGGGTGAACCCCGCCAGCAGCGCCGACCCGCCCAGCACCCCCTGCACGTACGTGGGAAGAAAGGTGATCAGCCCGATCATCATGATCCCCGACGCCAGCGTGGCCAGGTTGGCGTAGCGGATCAGCGGGCTGGCCCACAGCTCCAGGTGCATCAGCGGGTCCGGCGCGCGGCGCTCCTGGCGGACGAAGAGCACCAGCGCCACCACGAACACCGCCAGCAGCGGTCCCGCCGCGGCCACCCCCCAGGTGCCGGCCTGGGTGAGCGCCAGCATCAGCGAGCCCACGCCCGCCAGCAGCAGCACGGCGCCGGGATAGTCGATCTGCCGCTTCTCGCGCTCCACTCCCTCGTGAAGGTACGTCGCCACGAGTGCAATGGAGGCAATGCCGAAGGGCACGTTCACCCAGAAGATCCACGGCCAGCCCACGCTGTGCACCACGATGCCGCCCACCAGCGGCCCCACGATGGACGCCAGCCCCCACAGCCCCGACATGTAGCCCTGGATGCGCCCGCGCTCCTCGATGGAGTACAGGTCGCCCGCCAGCGTGGTGGTGATGGGCTGCACGGCGCCCGCCCCCAGCCCCTGCACGAAGCGGAAGGCCACGAGCATGGGCATGGTGCGCGCGAAGCCGCACAGCACCGAGCCCACCAGGAACACGACGACGCCGGCGATGAACACCGGCTTGCGCCCCACCAGGTCCGAGAGCTTTCCAAAGATGGGGATGGCCACGGCCTGCATCAGCAGGTACGACGAGAACACCCAGCTGTAGAGCGAAAATCCGCCCAGCTCGGCGGCGATGCTGGGCATGGCCGTGGCGATGATGGTGCCCTCGACCGCCGCCATGAACATGGCCAGCAGCAGCCCGGTGAACACGAGCCCCCGGTGGGTGGTTGCTTCCTTCAACGTGGTCTGCCTGGAAAGGACCGAAACGCGAAAGGCGGCCACCGGGCCGCCGACCTGCTCTGGATGCACCCAGCGTACCCGCGGCAGTGCACAAGCGAAAGGGAGGGGCCGGCGCAGACCCTCCCCGTGCGCGCTTCCCGTGAGCCGAGCCCCGTCAACAGCAGAGTAGCTTGCGCAAGTCATGGCGACGCCGTACCTTCCTTCATTCAGACCACCTTCCGGCCAGCCTGGCCTCCGGTACTCTCAGCCCTGCCGTCCCTTCTGTGTGTTCGGACGTCCGCTCCATGCGGGAGCCATGGCGCTCGCGCATTCCCATTCCACCCCTGCGCATCGAGAGGTCATCTCGCACAGCCGCGGTACGCGTGAGTTCTCAAACACCCCCCCACGAGGATGTATGTCGAAACGAATTCTATTGTTTGTGTTGACGCTGCTGCTGATCGCCGGCAGCGCCTCCGACGCTTCCGCCCAGCAGCGGCAGGTGAGCGGCACGGTGACCGGGCCCGACCAGCGCCCGGTCGGCGGCGCCTCGGTCACGATCACGGGCACCACGCGCGGAGTCCAGACGGACGCCGCCGGCCGCTACACGATCTCCGTTCCGGCTGGCGCCACTTCGCTCACCGTTCGCCGGCTCGGCCTCGCCACCCGCACGGTCGCCGTAGCCGCGGCACAGAGCTCGGTAGACGTGCGGCTGCAGGACGACATCCTGAACCTGGATGCCGTCGTCGTCACCGGCCAGGCCACCGCCGTACGGCGTGAGAACCTCGCCAACGACGTCGCCGTGGTGAATGCACGGCAGCTGGTGGGGAACGCGCCTGCCCAGACGGTAGACCGCGCGCTCCAGGGCAAGGTAGCCGGCGCGACCATCCGCACCAACTCCGGCGCCCCCGGCGGCGGCGTGCAGATCCGCCTGCGCGGCCCGGCGACCATCACCGGCAACTCCACCCCGCTGTACGTGGTGGACGGCGTGGTGGTCAGCGACGTGGCCATTCCCGGCGGCCAGAACGCCATCTCGCGTGCGGCGAGTGCCGTGGGTGTGAACTTTTCGACGCAGGACGTGGTCGTCAACCGCATCTCGGACCTCAACCCGAACGACATCGAGAGCATCGAGATCCTGAAGGGTGCGTCCGCCGCCTCGATCTACGGCTCGCGGGCCGCGGCCGGCGTGGTGGTGATCACCACCAAGCGTGGCCGTGCGGGCGCGCCCCGGTACACGTTCTCGCAGCGCTTCGGCTACGCGGAGCTTTCGCGTACCCTGGGTTCGCGCGAGTGGACGGCGGAGCGGGCCATGGACGCCGGCTACGTCGACGCCACCACGGTCGGCCAGTACTTCAACGCCGACGGGTCGCCCATCGCGACGTACGACCTGGAGCGCGAGGTGTTCGGGCGCAAGGCCCCGCAGCGCCAGACCACGTTCAGCGTGGGTGGCGGCAGCGAGACCACGCAGTACTTCCTCTCGGGCCTGGTTCAGAACGACGAGGGCATCGCGGCGAACACGGGCTACGAGAAGCAGTCGCTGAACCTGAACGTGAGCCAGCAGGTGGGACGGCGCGCCCGGTTCTCGGCGACCAGCAACATCCTGCACTCGGTGGCCGCGCGCGGCGTGACGGGCAACGACAACACCGGCGCCAGCTACGTCAGCGCCATCTCGTTCACCCCGAACTTCGTCAGCTACCGGCCGAAGAACGGCCTTTACCCGCGCAACCCGTTCCTGGACAGCAATCCGCTGGAAACGTCGGAGCTTTCCACGAACGATGAGGACGTGTGGCGGGTGATCGGCTCCGCGAACGCGCAGTTCGACCTTCTGAGCCGTGGCGCGCACGAGCTTCGCCTGGTGGCCACCGGCGGCGCCGACTACTTCAATCAGGACAACCGCCTGTACTTCCCGCCCAGCCTGCAGGTGCAGGCCGACCCGGCCAACCCGGGTACCACGGTGAGCGGCGGCGGCAGGAACCTGAACCTGAACACCAACGTCAACCTGGTGCACACCCTGCGTCCGGAGTCGGGTGCCTTCTCGGCCACCACGTCCGGCGGTGTGCAGTACGAAGACCGCGACCTGCGCCTGGCCCAGGTGACGGGCCGCTACCTGCTGGGCAGCCTCGAGCTGCCGTTCCAGGCCGCCAACCAGCTTTCGGCCGGCTCGCGCCAGCGCGTGCGTACCTTCGGCGGCTACGTGCAGGAGGAGCTGCTCCTGTTCAACGAGAGCCTCTCGCTCACGGCGAGCCTTCGCGGCGACCGCAGCAGCAACAACGCCGACACCGAGCAGTACTATTACTACCCCAAGGCGGCGGCCGCGTACAATTTCCCGCGGTCGTTCGGCTTCCTGGACCAGCTCAAGCTCCGCACCGCCTTCGGGTCCAGCGGGAGTGAGCCGCAGTACGCCCAGAAGTACACCCCGCTGTCGGTGAGCAACACGGAAGGCAATCCGCAGCTCACCATCAACGGCGCGATCGGCTCCTCCACGCTTCGCCCGGAGCGCGTTACCGAGCTCGAGGGCGGCTTCGACGCCACGCTGTTCGGCCGCCGCGCCCAGCTGGCCGTAACGGCGTACAGCCGCACGATCACCCAGCTGCTGCTGTCGCGCACGCTGCCGCAGTCGAGCGGGTTCACGATCGAGTACTTCAACGGCGGCGAAATGCAGAGCCGGGGTGTGGAAGTGTCGCTCGAGGGCACGCCGATCCAGCGTGGCGCCTTCCAGTGGAACACCACCACCACCTTCTCGCACAACCGCACCGAGGTCACCGACCTTCCGGTGCCGGAGTTCAGCGCCGGCAACTCGTTCGGCAACTCCTACGGCAGCTACCGGATCCGCAAGGGCTACTCGCCCACCACGGTGTTCGCCAACAACGGGCGCGACGAGGCCGGCGTTCTCAAGGTCGACCCGATCGGCGAGTCCGAGCCGGACTTCCAGATGGGCTTCCTGAACGACCTGCAGTTCGGGCGCTTCCGCCTCAGCTCGCTCTTCGACTGGAGCAAGGGCGGCCTGGTGGTGAACCTGACGCGCAACTACTACGACGGTGCCTTCACGGCGCCGGATTACGACGCGCCCAGCAACCTCAAGCGCGACGCCGACGGCCACCTCATCGAGAGCCGCCCGTTCTCTTCGTGCGGAACGACCTGCCTCTCGGGTGAGGAGCGCCTGTTCCTCTTCGCGTCGCCCAACAACCTGCCGGTGTACATCGAGGACGGCAGCTTCGTGAAGCTGCGCGAGCTCGCGCTGAGCTACGACGTGCCGACGCAGATGCTGGGCGGCCGTGTGCGCGGGGCGCAGCTGCAGCTTTCGGGGCGCAACCTCATGACCTGGACCGACTACTCGGGCTATGACCCGGAAGTCAGCAACTTCGGGAACGTGTCCGCTGGCCGTAACCAGGACGTGACTCCGTTCCCGCCGAGCCGCGTCTACTCGCTCGGCGTCAACCTCGAGTTCTGAGAGATTACATGCGAATTCCAAGCAACAGGCAACGGTACGTTGCCTCCGCGCTCGCCCTGGTCCTCGCCACCGGCGCGTGCTCGGACATCAACGTGCCCGACTACAACCGGGCGGGCTTCAGCGACCTGCAGACCAACCCCAACCGCACCCTGGTGGACGCGGCGGCGGCCGGCATGCTCGCTTCGGCGCGCATCGACCCGGCGACTCGCGTGCGCCTCACCGGGATCGTGGGCCGCGAGGCGCACTACCTGGACCCGAACGAGAGCCGGTACGTCACCGAGCTCGTCACCGGCCAGATCGACCCGTCGAGCTTCGCGGGCAACCACAACTTCCTGAACCCGTACGGCACCATCGCGCAGGGGAACGTGCTCCTTACGGCCATCGACAAGGTGGCGGCTACGGAGTACACCGACGCGCAGAAGGAGGGGCTCCGCGGCTTCGTGAAGACGGTGATGGGGAGCGAGTACCTGGTGATCGCCATGATGCACCAGTACGGCGTGGTCGACGTGAGCGCCGACCCGCTCGCGGAACCGGCGCCGCTGAAGCCGCAGGCGGAGGTCTACGCCAAGGCGCGCCAGCTGCTCGACGAAGGCGCGGTCCACCTGGCCAAGGGCGGAACGACGTTCACCTTCAAGCTGCCCTCCGGCCTGACCGGCTCGGGGCTGAACCTGAGCAACCCGAGCACGACGTTCCGGCAGTTCAACCGGGGGCTTCGCTCGCGGCTGGACATCCTCACCAAGGACTACGCCGCCGCGCTGACGAGCCTTGGCGAGTCGTTCATCAGCACCTCGAGCGGTTCGCGGGCGGAGTTCAACCGCGGTGGGTACTACACCTTCAGCGCCGCCTCGGGCGACCGGGCGAACGCGCTCGCCACGGGCTCGCCCGAGGTGGCGGAGCCCACGCTGCGGACCGACGCGCAGCTCAAGGCGAACGGGACGCGCGACGAGCGCTTCCTGCTCAAGGTGGACACCACCGGCACCACCATCAACCGGTACAACATCATCAGCTCGCTGCGATTCAAGCATTACCGCGCGGCGCCGTTCTTCGGCTCCGGCGGCGCGGCTTCGCCCATTCCCTGGGTGCGCAACGAGGAGCTGATCCTTTCGCGCGCCGAAGCTCGCTGGTTCACGGGTGACAAGCCCGGCGCGCTGGCGGACCTGAACTTCGTGCGCACGAACTCGGGCGGGCTGGCGGCGATCGCAATGCCGACGACCGACGATGCGTTCATCACCGCGCTGCTGTACGAGCGCCGGTACTCCCTGATGTACGAGGGCGGGTACCGCTGGCTCGACCTGCGCCGCTTCGGCCGCCTGGGCACGCTGACCAACTATCCGCGTTCGGGCGACAAGTCGATCGAGTTCTTCCCGATTCCCTTCGTGGAGTGCCTCGCGCGCGGTGGCGCGGGCTCGGCGCCAGGGTGCTGAGCACGGCCGGTGCAGGCTGATCGATGCGGCGCCCGGGGGACCATTCCCCGGGCGCCGCTTTCATCCCGCACCACGCGTTGCTTCCCCTCTCCTTCACGGCTTGCCCATCAGGGTCGAGCCACGTCTCGAACCCGGACGGAACCATGAAAAACCTACTACGCGCGCTGGTGATGTCGGCGGCCGTTCTCGTTGCGGCGGCGTGTGCTTCGGCGTCGGGCTCGAGCCGGAAAGCGGCGGCGGAGCCGGTGACGGTGGAGGTCAGCAACCAGAACCGGCGCGACGTGCGGGTGTACGTCGTCCGCGGCGGCACGTCGGTGCGGCTGGGTACCGTCGTGTCCGGGCGGACGGCGACGTTCACCTACCGCGGCATGTCGGCGGGGCAGTCCGAGACGCTGCAGGTCGGCGCCGACGTCATCGGTGGTGATGCCAGGTACACCAGCGGGAGCGTGCGCGTGGCGCCTGGAGAGCGGGTGGCGCTTCGCGTCGAGGACCTGATCCAGTCGTCGTCCATCTCGGTACGCAGACCGTAGCCGCGGACCGGGCCGCGGGAGCGCCTCACCAGGGCCCACGGCGGCAACTCCGCCGTGGGCCGCTTTGCTCCGCGCCTGATCGTTTCGTTTTGTCGAGGAGAAGGATCGGACATGGCGGTTCCCCTTTCGGTGCTGGACCTGGCGCCCGTCGCGTCGGGGTCGACGGCGAGCGAGGCCCTGAGGAACGCGGTAGACCTGGCGCAGTTCGCCGAGCGGCTGGGCTTCGCCCGGTGCTGGTACGCCGAGCACCACGGCATGCCCAGCATCGCCAGCTCAGTCCCGGAGATCGTCATCGCGCACGTGGCCGCGGCCACCTCGCGCATCCGCCTGGGGTCGGGCGGCATCATGCTGCCCAACCACGCCCCCCTGCGCATTGCCGAGGCGTTCCACACGCTCAACGCGCTGCATCCCGGCCGCATCGACTTAGGAATCGGCCGGGCCCCGGGGACGGACCCGGTGACGTCGAGCGCGCTGCGGCCCTTCGACGCCGAGCAGTTTCCGCAGCAGCTGGAGGAGATGTTCTCGCTTTCGCGCGGCGGCTACGGCGAGGGGCACCCCTTCCGCGGGGTGCGCGTGGTGCCCGGCGACGTGCCGCTGCCGCCGGTGTGGCTGCTGGGCTCCAGCGGCGCGAGCGCCCGGCTGGCGGGCTCGCTGGGGCTGGGCTACTCGTTCGCGCGGCACTTCAGCCCCAGCCCGCCCGCGCCCGCGTTCCAGGCCTACCGCGAGAGCTTTCAGCCGTCGGACGCGTTCCCGGCGCCGCACGCCATCGTGGCGGTGTCCGCCGTGTGCGCCGAAACGCGCGACGAAGCGGAGTTTCTCGCCTCGTCCATGCAGCTGGCGTGGGTGCGGCTGCAGCGGCGCGAGTTCGGCCCCATCCCCACGCCCGAAGAAGCCACGGCGTATCCCTACACGCCGCGCGAGCGCGCCGTGGCCGAGAGCTACCGCGCGCTGACCTTCGTGGGCACCCCGGCCGACGTGCGGGAGCGCATCGACGCCGTCGTCGTGGAAACGGGCACGGACGAAGTGATGGTGATCACCACGGTCCACAGCCACGCCGCCCGCCGGCGCTCGTACGAACTCCTCGCGCGCGAGTACGGCATCGGCTGATGATCGCACGCAGAGCAGCAGAGCAGCAGAGGAACTGAGCGAAGTTCCCCCTGCTGCTCTGCTGTGAACGTTGCGCCGAGGATCAGGCGTATTTTCGCGCGTCGAGCACCTGGCCGTTGAACGCGCCGGAGACGGCATCCACGTAGGCGTGGGCGACGATCGCGGCGGGGAGGCCGCCGGCCGGGTCGCGGCCCATCGCCTCGAGCGTTTCGCTCACCCACGGTGGGCTGACCACGTTGATGCGGATTCCGCGCGGCGCATCCAGGGCGGCCGCCCGCGCGAAGCCCTCCAGCCCCGCGTTCACCAGGCTGATGGCCGACGTGCCGGGGGCGGGCTCCTGGCTCAGCACGCCGCTGGTGACGGTGATGGACCCGCCGTCTGCGACGTGCTCCAGGCCGGAGCGGATCACGTTCACCTGGCCCATCAGCTTGTTCGACAGGCTGAACGCGAAGTCCTCGTCCGAAAGCTGGTCCAGCGGCTTGAACGCCGCGCTTCCCGTGCACGACACCACCGCGTCCACGCGCCCCACCTGCCGGAACAGGCCGCGGATGGACTCCGGCGAGGCGATGTCCACGCGCGCGTCACCGCTGCTCCGCGCCGCCGAAACTACCTCGTGCTCCGCCCGCAGCGCTTCGGCCACCGCGAGGCCGATGGTTCCCGTCGCCCCGATCACCAGCACCTTCATCCGCATCTCCCATCTCGTGTGAGCCGACCCGCGAGGGACGACGCCCGCCGCAAATCCCGCGCGCGCGTGCTGGGTGCTCATTTCAACGAGTGAGGGGGTTGACTGGTGCGCCGAGCCTTGTAATACTTGTGACACGCGCCAATGGCGCGGAGACAACTCGACCGCCACAGGCCCCACACCCAATTCCGGGTGGCTGGGGCTTTTTTGCGTTTTACCCCCGCCCACCCGGAGCCGAGTCTATGCCTTGGAACGAAAAAACCCCACATCAACCCGTCGCCTGGCCCCATGGCCGTGCACCCCGCAAGCGGAAGCAGGGCCGCGGCAAAGGTCCCCTGATCAACAGGCCACCGCGACCTGGCATCGCTTGATCTTCTCGGCTAAGAGACGGTGGTGGACGCATGATGCAGGTACCCCGACGAAGGACGCGGCGGGCCGATGCATCCGGCCCGCCGCGTCCGTCCAATCAACTGCCTGATGTGCTCAGTGCGAAACGGCTACGGGCGAGGTGCGCCGCGTGGTGCTTCCGTCGCCCAGCTGCGAGAAGTCGTTGCGGCCCGAGCACCAGGCCTGGCCCACGCCGTCCAGCCCGCAGGTCTGCTCGGATCCGGCCGTCACCAGGCCGTAGCTGACGCCCAGGGGCTGTGAGACCGCGGTGGGGGTGAGCGCCCCCGTCAGCGTGCCGTCGCCGAACTGCCCCTGCGTGTTGCGGCCCCAGCAGTAAGCCTGTCCGCCGCTGGTCACGCCACAGGTGTGGGAGCCGCCGGTGGACAGCTGCACGAAGGTGACGCCGGCGGGCTGCACGACGGCCACGGGAACCTTGCGCGGCGACACCGTGGTGCTGTCGCCCACCTGGCCGTAGAAGTTGTAGCCCCAGCAGTATGCCTGCCCGCCCGAGGTCAGCCCGCACGAGTGGTTGTACTCGGTGGCGATGGAGGTGAACGTTACCCCCGCCGGCTGCTGCACCGCGACGGGAATGCGGCTGCCCAGCGTGGAGTTGTTGCCCACCGCGCCGTCGCCGCCGTAGCCCCAGCAGTAGGCCTGGCCCGTGGTGGCCAGGGCGCAGGTGTGTGTTCCCCCCGCGGCGATGGCGCTGAACGTGACGCCGGCGGGCATGCGCACCGCCACCGGCGTCACGGCGAAGGTCTTGGTGCTGTCGCCGATCTGCGCCGACGAGTTGTTCCCCCAGCAGTACGCCTGGCCCGAGCCGTTCAGCCCGCAGGTGTGGGACCCGCCCGCGCTGATGCTGGTGAACGCGATGGCCCCGAGCGGCTTCACGGCCACGGGCATCAGCGGCAGGACCGTGGTGCTGTCGCCCAGGCGGCCGTCGCCGTTGCTGCCCCAGCAGTAGGCCTGCCCCGCGGAGGTGATGGCGCAGGTGTGGATGGCTCCCGCGCTCACCTGGGTGAAGGTGACGCCCGAGGGATGGAAGACGGGGACGGGCACGGTGGTGGATGCGGCCGTGCTGTCGCCCAGCTGGCCGACGTTGTTGCGGCCCCAGCACCAGCCCTGGCCCGCGGAGGTCAGGCCGCAGCTGTGGGTGGAGCCGGCGTCGATGGAGGCCAGCGCGTTGGTGGGAATCACGGTGAGCGCGGGTCCTGCTGGCTGGGTCGCGCGAGGGGCCAGGGGCTGGTCGGCGCAGGCGGCCAGTGCGGCCACGCCGAGGAGGGTGAGTGCGGCGCGGAAAAACGTTGGGGGCTTCATGGTGGGTTCCGGGGTGCGGAGTGGGTGAAAGACCTGCGTGGTCCCCCAAGGTGCGCGCTCCGTCGGGCTCCGGTCAACGGAAATTTTGTCTCTATTGGGTTATTCGTGCGTAGTGCGCCGTCGCATGCGGAACGAGGCCGCGAGTGACACGACGAAGATGGCGAAGGAGGCCAGGGTCGTGGTGGCGGCTGTGGATTGCGCGAGCCGGTTCGCTTCGCATTACCGTGGAAACCGCTCGCAGTCGCTGGCGCAGCACCCGATCATGTTCATGCAGGAAACGAGCAGCGCCAGCAGGGCCAGCAACGCGACCCGCCTCAATGCGATGACCATCCGCCGCTCCTCTTCCGCCGCCTGAACACTCGCGATCGACCATCGCTCCGCGATATCTTTGCGTGATCCCGGCACCCGCGTGAGAACTCCGAGCCAGCCGGCACCTCGTCTTTGTCGCATGAATCACCATCCTGCCTCTCCCGGCCAGCCGCGGCCGAACACGCCCGTGTGGGACGACGAGCCCTGGACCGCGCTCCCGTCTCTGGAGGGCGACGTTTCCGCGGACGTCTGCGTGGTGGGGCTTGGAGGCTCGGGGCTGGCGGGCGTCACGGAGCTGCTGGACCACGGGCTGAGCGTCGTCGGGGTGGATGCGGGGATGGTCGCGGGCGGCGCGGCGGGACGCAACGGTGGTTTCCTGCTGGCGGGGACGTACGACTTCTACCACGACGCCGTCCGCAAGCTGGGCCGCGAGTGGGCGAGTTCGGTCTACCGGCTGACGCTGGAGCAGGTGGCGCGGATGGCCGCGGAAACGCCGGATGCCGTGCGGATCACCGGGTCGCTGCGCATCGTGGACACGCCCGAGGAAGAAGACGACTGCCGGAGCCAGATGCAAGGCCTGCAGGCGGACGGCTTTGCGGTGGAGTGTTACGACGGGCCGGAGGGGCGCGGCCTGCTCTTTCCCGCCGATGCCGCCTTCCAGCCGCTGCGCCGCTGCCGCACGCTCGCGCGCCGCGCGGCGGTGCGCGGCGCGCGCCTGTACGAGCACTCGCCCGCCATCGAGATCGGCCAAGGCCAAGTGGTCACGCCCGTGGGACGGGTGCGGTGCGGGGCCGTGATCGTGGCGGCGGACGGGCGGCTGGAAGGCCTGTTCCCCGAGCTGCGGGGCCGCGTGCGCACCGCCCGCCTGCAGATGCTGGCGACCGCGCCCACCGACGAGGTGCGCCTGCCGCGGCCCGTGTACGCGCGCTGGGGTTACGAGTACTGGCAGCAGCTGACGGATGGGCGGATCGCGCTGGGTGGGTTCCGCGACCTCGGCGGGGAAGGAGAGTGGACGGAGGAGTGGGAGCCGTCCGAGACCGTCCAGGCGCGGCTGGAAGGGTTTCTCCGCGAGCGCATCGGCGTCAGGGCGCCGGTCACGCACCGATGGGCGGCCTCCGTGGGCTACACGCCGTCGGGGCTGCCGGTGCTGGAGGAGGTTCGCCCCGGCGTGTGGGCGGCGGGCGGCTACAGCGGCACCGGCAACGTCATCGGCGCCCTCTGCGGCCGCGCGATGGCGCAGGTCGCCCTGACGGGAAGCTCGCCGCTCGCCGACATCCTGCGGGAGCCCGCCGCCGTCGGGATGCGCGCAGCGGCCCTTAGTGGCTGACCGGGTACAGCTCCAGCCCCACGTCCAGCGTGAACATGGTCTGCACGGCGCCGAGCCGGGGCATTCCCTGCAGAAAGCTGCCGACTTCCGAGCCCGGCCCGATCGCTAGCGCCGGCCCCAGGCCGACGTACGGGCGCACCTCCTCCACCGTCGACGGGCGCGCCTGCAGCCCGAGGGTCCCCGCGGCAAACACGAACCTCGGGGGCCGCTTCGCCGCCGGCTCGCCCTCGCGCCGGGTGGTGAACGCGGAGAGCGTCGTCACGCCAATGTCGATCCCGGCATACGTCTGGGTTCCTATCAGCCCGTAGCGCTGCGCACCGCATCCCACGGCATGCAGGCCGGGTCCCACCGTAAATCCGCACTGGGCGGCGACTTCGTCCTGCACGAATCGCTTGATCGAGAGCGTAGCGCCCAGCCGCGGACCGAAGTTCATCGACACTCCCACCGAGGTTTCCCCCGCGGTCTGCGCCTGCAGGGGAACGGCCGGCAGGGCGGTGAGGAGGATCAGCAGGGCAGGTAGGCGTCGCATCGTAGGCCTGGTCGGGGGTTGAAGCTAGGATGGGCTTCCAGGATCCCGGGGCTGCGTACAACGGCGCAAGAATCGCGTTCGCCGGATCACGGCTCGCCGATCGGGCGCAGGTCTGATTGGGTGCGGGGCAGGATCTCGCGGTGCTCCTCGTACTGGCCGGAGTAGCCCGTTACCTGCAGCCACTGCCCGGCGCGGATGGCGCTGACGTCGATCCCCGCCTGCGCATCCACGAACACCAGCAGCGCCCCGGACCCGTCGTCCAGCATCAGCTTCCATCCCCACGGCTGGTCATCCAGCACGTCGCCCGTCACGCGGGCCCGCACCCGGATCAGCAGCCCTTCGCTCGCCTCGTCCACCGCGCCCGTGCGAATCGGCCGCGCGTCCGGAATCGTCCCCGCTCCGATCACCTGGATGCGCGACGGCTGGATGGCGAGCTGGTTCTGCGGATCGGAGATCGTCCCGGTGATGCGCAGCCTGGTGCCGGCCGGGTAGCGTGCGGAGTCGGCGGGCGGGAGCACGTAGATGCCGGCGGTGCCGTCCTGCACGGCGAACCCGCCGTCGAAGGTGCCGGATGCCATGGTGACCACACCTTCCACCGATCCGCCCGACGCTACCGGCAGCCGGCGCACCTGGTCGATGGAGACCGCTCCGGGCGACGGTTCGCGGGTGGATGCGCAGGCCGCGAGAAGCGCGATCGCGGTCGCGGCGGTCAGGACTGGGCGGATTCGCATCGGCGGACGGGGAGGACGGGGCAAGGATGGTCATCCCAAGATCCCGATCCGTGGTGCCGGTCCGCAAGCACCGCGGGATGCGAACGGGCCCTCCGCCGAAATCCCGGCGGGGAGCCCGTGTTCCCTCTCGTGCGCGTGGCCGCTACCGCCAGCGGTGAAGGTTCTCTTCCCACACCCAGGCCACCAGCTCGTTGTCGTTCAAGATCCCCACCACGTCGCCCCAGCTGTTGATGGCCAGGGCACGGCTCTGCGTGGCGCCGCCCGCGTTCAGCCGCACCATGCCGGTGGAGGGGTGCCAGGTGAACGCGTGCACCTGGCCGTCGAAGCCGCCCGTGGCGGGCAGGTCGCGGGTGGTGCTGGAGCCCACCACCTCGCCCCAGTGGTTCACGTCGTACGCCTCGCTGAAGTTGCCGCCCAGCGTGCCCAGGTTCAGCAGCCCGCCCTCGGGGGTCCACAGCGCGGCCCGCATCTCCGGTACTCCGCGCTCCACCTCCTCCTTCCAGCTGACCATCGCCACCGCGCCCTTGTTGCTGATGGCCATCGCCATGCTGCCCACGTAGCCCGGAAGCGTACCCAGCTCGCGGATCCCGCCCGCCTTGGGCCAGAGAACCGCCTTGCGCACACCGTCGGCGGGAACCGAGTAGCCCACGGCGTCGTCGCTGTGGTTGATGTCCTCGGCCGAGCTGCCGTGCCGCTCCAGCCAGGGGAGCACGGTGCCGCCCCCGTATGGAGACCAGCGGTACGCACGGGTGTGCATGTCGCCGTTGGTGCGGTAGTTCCCCACCACGCGGCCCCAGTCGTTGATGGACATGGCCTCGCCGAACCGCATGTCGGGGAGCGTGATGCGGCTCTTGATGCGGTTGTTCTCCCACACGACCGGCATGGATTCGGAGGTGCCGGCGATCAGCCGGTGCCAGCTGTTGATGGCACGCCACCCCTCACCGTTGTTGCGCACGAGTCCCGTGGCCTTGGTCCACCGGTGCCCGGCCGCGATCACTTCCGCGTGCTCGTTCAGCGACGCGTAGCTGAAGTGCCCGATGGTGCCCAGCCGTACCAGGCAGCGCCCCTGGCAGGTGGTGCTGGCCTGCGCCGCGGCCACCGGGTCCGTGCCCACCGGCGGGTCCGGCGGGGTTTCGGGTTCCCCCACCCCGGACGGCGAATCCAGGCACGCGGACAGGGCGAACGTCGCCGCGAGGGCAAGAAGGACGCGCTTCATTGCGTAGTTCCTACATCTTCTGTTTCCGGCTTCGGGATGGGCCGGGAAAGCATTCAGCATGCCAAACATGTGTCTTCGCTGGTCCCGTAGCAGGGTTAAGGCTCCGGAAATTGGCGGGGATCGGTTGATCGGTGCTCGGCCACGCGCTATCGTCACGAATCCCCCGTTTTCCATCTTCCCAGCGATCCCCGAAGTGCCGTGACTTCTCGACTGATCCCGTCCGCGCTCGTTCCGCTGCTGGCGTTGGCCGCCGCGCCCGCCGCGGCGCAGCAGCTTTCGCCGCAGGAGCAGGCCATCGTTCGCTCGGTAGACGCCCATGCGGCCGACGCCGTGAGCTTTTTGGAGCGCATCGTCAACATCAACAGCGGCACGCTGAACCCGGCGGGCGTGCGCGAGGTGGGGCGGCACTTCGAGGCGCCGCTGGACTCGCTGGGGTTCGACGTGCGGTGGATCAGCATGCCCGACTCGCTGAACCGCGCCGGGCACCTGTTCGCCTACCGCACCGGGACGCAGGGCAAGCGCGTGCTGCTGATCGGCCACCTGGACACCGTGTTCGAAGAGGACGACGCCTTTCAGCGCTTCGTGCGCGACGGGCGGTACGCCACGGGGCCGGGGGTGAACGACATGAAGGGCGGCGACGTGGTGATCCTGTACGCACTGCGGGCGCTTCACGCGGCCGGCGTGCTCGAGGGGACCACCGTCACCGTGGCGCTCACGGGGGACGAGGAATCGGCGGGGCGGCCGCTGGAAATTTCACGGCACCACCTGATCGAGGCGGGCCGGAACAGCGACGCGGCGCTGGAGTTCGAGACGGGGTCGCGCGACTCGCTGGGCGAGTATGCCGTGGTCGCGCGGCGCAGCAGCAGCGGGTGGACGCTGCGGGTGCGCGGCCGCACGGGGCACTCGTCGGGCGTGTTCGGCGAGGGCTCGGGGAGCGGGGCCATTTTCGAGGCGGCGCGCATCCTCACCGCCTTTCACGAGGAGCTGCGCGGCGAGCCCAACCTCACCTTCAACCCGGGGGTGATCGTCGGCGGGACGGACGTGGAGTACGATCCGCGGCGAAGCGCGGGGACGGCGTTCGGCAAGACCAACGTCATCGCGCAGACGGCCATCGTCACCGGCGACATCCGCACGCTCACCGACGAGCAGCTGCAGCGCACGCGTGAGCGGATGAGGGCCATCGTCGCCCGCCACCTTCCGCGCACGGAGGCGGAGATCACCTTCGGCGAGGGCTATCCGTCCATGCCCCCGACCGAAGGAAACCAGGCGCTGCTGGACGTGCTGAACAGCGTGAACCGCGACCTGGGGACGGCGCCGATGCAGGCGTTCGATCCCGGCCGGCGCGGGGCGGCGGACGTGTCGTTCGTGGCGCCGTACACCAACGCGCTGGCGGGGCTGGGCGTGCACGGCTCCGGGGCGCACGGCCCCAACGAGCGCATCGACCTGGAAACGCTGCCGCTGCAGATCAAGCGCGCCGCGCTGCTCATCTACCGCCTGACTCGCTGAACAGCGGGGGTACAGAGGGTACGGAGAAAAGCCAGAAATACAGAGGAAGACGGGTCCTCTGTATCTCTGGCTTTTCTCTGTTCCTCTGAAACTTCGCTGTTGTTTTTTATCTGGCCAAAGGCCGCGACGACAGGTTACGGGTTGCGCCCGTTGCCCTTGTTTCCGTTGCGGCAGCGCCCGTTGCCGTTTCCGTTGCCGCGCCCGGCGTTGCAGCGGGTTTCGTCGCGACGGCCCTTGTCCTTGTCCGGCCGCGCGTCGCGGTTCCCGTCGCGGTCACGATCGCGGCCGTCGCGCTCGCCCACGCTGGGGCGGAGCACGCCGGGCAGGTTGCGCGCGCGGTCGTTCCCCGAGCAGGCAGAGGTGGTCAGCAGGCCGGCGGCAAGCGCCATGATGCCCAGGTGGCGCAGGTTTCTCATCGGTCACTCCGTACGCGGATTGGATCACGTCCTTCGGCGCGCGGCCCTCGACGCACGGGCGCACCGACATGTGTTCTCCCATCCAGCAAGCTGCGGGCCGCTGCGCCCGTAGCAGATTCCACGGCGTGCGACGGGCGCGCCCGGCACTGTACACCGGGGCCGGCGCGGGGTAGTTTGCGCGCCTTGGAGGTGCCCCGATCCTGACCGTGACGCCCGGGAAAAGACGCATGGACGCGCTGAAGCAGACCGACTCCGAGATCCACCGCCTGCTGGTGGACGAAGCCAGCCGGCAGGAAACCCAGCTGGAGATGATCGCCTCGGAGAACTTCGTTTCCCAGGCCGTCCTGCAGGCCATGGGCTCGGTGCTCACCAACAAGTATGCCGAGGGCTACCCGGGCAAGCGCTACTACGGCGGCTGCGAGGTGGTGGACGTGGTGGAAGACCTGGCCCGCCAGCGCCTTCTGCAGCTCTTTGGCGCCGAGCACGCCAACGTGCAGCCCCACTCGGGGGCGCAGGCCAACATGGCCGTCTACTTCGCCCTGATGCAGCCCGGCGACACGCTGCTGGGGATGAACCTGAGCGAGGGCGGCCACCTGACGCACGGCTCGCCGGTGAACTTCAGCGGGCGGCTGTACAACGTGGTGGCGTACGGCGTTCGCCCCGACGACCACCGGATCGACTACGCCGCCCTGCGCGACCAGGCCATGAAGGTGCGGCCCACGGTGATCGTGGCCGGCGCCAGCGCCTATCCGCGGCAGATCGACTTCGAGACGTTCGGCGAGATCGCCCAGGAGTGCGGGGCGCGGCTGGTGGTGGACATGGCGCACATCGCGGGGCTCGTGGCCACCGGGCACCATCCCAACCCGGTGCCTTTCGCCGACGTGGTGACCTCCACCACGCACAAGACGCTTCGCGGCCCCCGCGGCGGGCTGATCCTGTGCCGCGAGGAGCACGCCAAGGCCATCGACAAGCAGATCTTTCCCGGCATCCAGGGCGGCCCGCTGATGCACGTGATCGCCGCCAAGGCCGTGGCCTTCGGCGAGGCGC
Source organism: Longimicrobium sp. (assembly GCF_036388275.1). NCBI lineage: Bacteria > Pseudomonadati > Gemmatimonadota > Longimicrobiia > Longimicrobiales > Longimicrobiaceae > Longimicrobium > Longimicrobium sp. Next base: position 45,089 of record NZ_DASVSF010000099.1, on the reverse strand, counting down.
TGCGGCCGGAGTTCGGCGACTACAGCGGCCGGGTGATCGCCAACGCGCGCGCCCTGGCCGCCGAGCTGATGGAGCGCGGCTTCACCCTGGTTTCCGGCGGCACCGACAACCACCTGATGCTGGTGGACCTGCGCAGCAAGGGCGTCACCGGCAAGGTGGCCGAGAAGGCGCTGGAGCGGGCGGGGATCACGGTCAACAAGAACACCGTCCCGGGCGAGACGGAGTCGCCGTTCGTCACCTCGGGCGTGCGCATCGGCACGCCGGCGCTGACCACGCGCGGCCTGGGCGAGGACGAAATGCGGACCATCGGCGCCTTCATCGACCGCGTGATCCAGAAGCCGGACGACGACGGCGTGGCCCGCACCGTCCGCGGCGAGGTCGCCGAGCTGTGCTCGCGCTTCCCCCTCTACGGGGAGTGGGCGCGGAGCTGACTGGCTGATCGGTGGATGGACCGCGCCCGGCGCCGCCCAGGTGGCGCCGGGCGCGTGGCGCTGCCTCCGGGGGTACATGGAATTTGCATCCACCCCGTCCGGAACAGCCCGTATTTCTGAGGCGCCGTTCGAAAAGTGAACGGCATGTTCTTTGCCTGAGCATCTACATACGTTTGCCGAAAAGCCCGGCGCCACGCGGGTTTTCGGGCCCGGGAGGTACCTGAACCCCCGTTCCACGCGTACCTGAATGCTCAGCCAGCCCAGCGGCACCGACACCCCTGAGGCGGTCGACCTTCGCGGCCGCATCTTCACCGACCTCGACAAGCTGGCCTTCTCGCTGGAAATGGAAGCGTCCGAGCACCTGGATCGCGGCCACTCCGCCGAGTACCTGCGCGCCCAGGAGCGCCGCTTGGGCGTGCGCCTGGCGCAGCGCCTGGTCGCGGGCGTGCCGGCCGAGGAAGTGAACGGGCGGATGGAGCGCTGGGACGGGGACTACGCCCGCCGGCTGGGCGCGGAGCAGGGGTGAGGCTCCTGGAACGGGTCCGGCTGCCGATGCACGGCGTACGGAGCGGACGCGGCGTCCGCGCCTGACACGGCCTCTCCGCGGGCGGGGGATCGGTTTCGGTCCCCCGCGCCGCTTGTGGAGGCAGGCGGTCGTCGAACCGGGCGCGGTCCGCAAACGTATGTAGATGTTGAAGATGCAGGGATGTGGTGCCGGGTGGCCGCAACGTACTGCTTGATTCACGGGCGCTCAGGGACGATTTTGGCCGCGTGAGCGCGCCGAACGGGACGCATCGGGTGCTCGGAGCAGGGGAGGGGAAGGGAGCAGGGCGGGCGCGCCGGGGGCGCGGCGCCGCCGTGGGATCACCGCGAACGGAGGTGGGGAGTGTCGGCTCGGAGAGTGCTGGTGACGGGAGGGGCGGGGTTCGTGGGCAGCCACCTGGTAGACGCGCTGCTGGCGCGCGGCGACCGGGTGCGCATCTTCGACAACCTCGATCCGCAGGTTCACCCCGAGGGGCGTCGGCCGCACTGGGTGCCCTCCGACGCCGAGTTCGTCCAGGGCGACATGCGCAACGCCGATCAGGTGCTCGCCAGCCTGGCCGACATCGACGTGGTCTACCACCTGGCCGCGGCGGTGGGCGTGGGCCAGTCGATGTACCAGATCGCCGACTACACCGCCGTCAACACCATGGGCACCGCGCACCTGCTGCAGGCCCTGGTGGACGACCGGAACGGCCCGAAGAAGCTCCAGGTGGGCAAGCTGATCGTGGCCTCGTCCATGTCCATCTACGGCGAGGGCCGCTACGGGCGCCCCGACGGCGCCGCGCCGCGCGGTACCCTGCGCCCCGCCGACCAGCTGCGCGCCCAGCAGTGGGAGCCGCGCGACGTGGACGGCACCGAGCTGCGGCCCCTGCCCACCGATGAGGGCAAGCCGCTGGACCCCACCAGCATCTACGCGCTCACCAAGGCCGACCAGGAAAAGATGGTCCTGCAGATCGGCGCGGCGTACGGCATTCCCTCGGTGGCGCTCCGCTTCTTCAACATCTATGGCCCGCGCCAGGCGCTTTCCAACCCGTACACCGGGGTGGCCGCCATCTTCAGCGCGCGCCTGCTGAACGGGCAGCCGCCGCTGATCTTCGAGGATGGCGGGCAGAGGCGCGACTTCGTTTCCGTGCACGACATCGTGCAGGCGCTGCTGCTGGCGGCGGACGAAGAGGCCGCGGCGGGCCAGGCCTTCAACGTGGGCTCGGGGCGCGGCGTGAGCGTGCGCGAGGTGGCGGAAACGCTGGCCCGCGTGCTGGGGAGCGACGTCCAGGCGCAGGTGACGGGCAAGTACCGCGTCGGCGACATCCGGCACTGCTTCTCCGACATCTCCCTTGCCCGCGAGGTGCTGGGATACGAGCCCAGGGTGACGTTCGAGCAGGGGATGGAAGAGCTGGTGGCCTGGCTGCAGGAGCAGGACCGCCCGCAGGACGGGGTGGAAGCCCACGCGGCCGAGCTGGCCGCCCGCGGACTTACGCTGTGAGGAGGGGACGATGAAGGGAACGCGTGACCACATCCTGATCACGGGCGGCGCGGGCTTCGTCGGCAGCAACCTGGCGCACGCGCTGCTGCGCGACGGCGAGCGGGTGATCGTGGCCGACAACTTCTCCCGTGCCGGGGTGCGGCTGAACGCCGAGTGGCTGCGCGCCCAGCACGGCGACCGCGTACGCATCGAGCAGGTGGACGTGCGCGACGCCGCCCGCATCGGCGCCCTCGTCAAGCAGAGCAAGCAGGTGTTCCACCTGGCCGCACAGGTGGCGGTCACCACCTCGCTCCAGGACCCGCTCGACGACCTGCAGACCAACATCCTGGGCACCTTCAACGTGCTCGAGGCGGCCCGCGCCATGAAGAGCGGGGCGCCCCCCGTTCTCTTCACCAGCACCAACAAGGTGTACGGGGGGATGGACGAGGTGAAGGTGGAGCTGGCGGGCGACGCCTACCGCTACGCCGACCGGCGCGCCGGCGTGGGCGAGGACGCGCGGCTGGACTTTCACTCGCCCTACGGCTGCAGCAAGGGCGCGGCCGACCAGTACGTGCACGACTACGCCCGCATCTACGGGCTGCCCACGGTGGTCTTCCGGATGAGCTGCATCTACGGAACCCGCCAGTTCGGCACCGAGGACCAGGGGTGGGTGGCGCACTTCGGGCGCGCGCTCTTCGGACGCGAGCCCATCACCATCTACGGCGACGGCTGCCAGGTGCGCGACATCCTGTGGATCGACGACCTGGTCGAGGCCATGCGCCTGGCCATGGGGCGCATCGACACGGTGGCCGGCCAGGTGTTCAACGTGGGCGGCGGCGCGGCCAACGCGGTGACGGTGCGCGGGGTGATCGACCGCCTGATCCAGATCACCGGCCGCTCCGTTCCCGTGCGCATGGCCGACTGGCGCCCCGGCGACCAGCGAATCTACGTGAGCGACAACGCCAAGCTGGAGCGGGTGCTGGGGTGGAAGCCGCGCACCTCGTGGAAGGCCGGGCTGGAGAACCTGGTCGGCTGGCTGCGCGAGGCCGACCTGATGTCTCCCGTACCCAGCCTTGCCGCCGAAGCCGACGAGGCGCTGCTGGCGCAGGCCGCCGCGGTGCCCTGAATTTCCTGGAGATGACGATTCAAGACGAGACCATCACCGCGACCATGCGCGCGGTGCGGCTGACCGGCCCGGGCCGGATTTCGGTGGACGAGGTGGCGGTTCCCGAGCCGGGACCCGGGCAGGTGCGGATTCGCCTGGAGGGATGCGGCGTCTGCGCCAGCAACCTGACGCCGTGGTCCGGCCCCGACTGGATGAAGTTTCCCACCGACCCCGGCGGCATGGGGCACGAGGGGTGGGGCGTGGTGGACGCGGTGGGCGAGGGCGTGCACGAGTTCGCCGTCGGTGACCGCGTGGCGGCGCTCTCGTACAACTCGTACGCCGAGTACGACGTGGCCGACGCCTCCGCCACCGTCAAGCTCCCCGCGTCGCTGGACGGCCAGCCGTTCCCTGGCGAGCCGCTGGGGTGCGCCATGAACATCTTCCGCCGCAGCGACATCCAGGCGGGGCAGACGGTGGCCATCGTGGGCATCGGCTTTCTGGGCGCGCTTCTCACGCGGCTCGCCAAGGACGCGGGCGCGCGGGTGATCGCCATCAGCCGCCGTCCCTTCTCACTTGACGTCGCCCGGCAGATGGGCGCGGACGAGACGATCGCCATGGACGACCACTGGGCGATCATCGAAAAGGTGAAGGAGCTGACGGGCGGCGTGCTGGCCGACCGGGTGATCGAGGCGGTGGGCAAGCAGTGGCCGCTGGACCTGGCGGCGGAGATCACCAAGGAGCGGGGCCGGCTGATCATCGCGGGCTATCACCAGGACGGGCCGCGGCAGGTGAACATGCAGATGTGGAACTGGCGTGGCCTGGACGTGATCAACGCCCACGAGCGCGACCCGGCGGTGTACATCGAGGGCATCCGCCTGGCGGTGGACGCGGTCGCCTCGGGGCGGCTGGACCCCACACCGCTGTACACGCACACGTTCGCGCTCGACCAGCTGGATGACGCGCTGAACGCCACGCGCGACCGCCCGGACGGGTTTCTCAAAGCTTTGGTGCGCACTGATGGTTGAGGGAAAGTGCGTTAGTGCGTGAGTGCGGAAGTGAAACGACGGGCCCGGCGGATGTCATCCCGATGGAGCGGCCACGCCGGCCCGGCACTCACACGATAGACGGCAGCGACTGAGGGATCCGCCACACACGGCGGGTCCGCCACGAAACAGACGAAACGGGGCAGCCCGTTTTTTTCACAGCTTTGTAGATCCTCCGGAGACGAGAGTGAGCGAAGTCCTGACCGAAGCGCAGCCTGCGACGCCGAGTGCGGAAGCCACTTCCGCACTCCCGCACTCCCGCACTCCCGCACTTGGGTTCCTGGGTGTCGGCTGGATCGGGCGGAATCGCATGGAGGCCATCGTCAACGCCGGCTTCGGGCGCGTCGCCGCGGTGGCAGACACGTCCCCGGAAATGATCGCCGCCGCGAAGGAGACGGCGCCGGACGCGGAGGTGGTGGACGGGCTGGATGCGCTGCTGGCGATGAACCTGGACGGCATCGTCATCGCCACGCCCAGCGCCATGCACGCCGAGCAGTCCATCCGCGCGCTGAACGCCGGCGTCTCCGTGTTCTGCCAGAAGCCGCTGGGGCGCACGGCGGACGAGGTCCGCGCCGTGGTCGACGCGGCGCGCGCGGCGGACCGCCTGCTGGCCGTCGACCTCTCCTACCGCTTCACGGAGGGGATGCGCGCCATTCGCGAGCGCATCGATCGCGGCGAGTTGGGCAAGGTGTACGCGGTGGACCTCGTCTTCCACAACGCCTACGGCCCCGACAAGCCCTGGTTCTACGATCCCGCCCTTTCCGGCGGCGGCTGCGTAATGGACCTGGGCGTGCACCTCGTCGATCTCGCCCTGTGGACGCTGGGCTTTCCCGCGGCGGAGAACGTCCGCTCGCGCCTCTTCGCGGGCGGCGAGCCGCTGGGCGCCGCGGCGGACCGGTGCGAAGACTACGCGTCGGCGACGGTGGACCTGGCGGACGGGACGACGGTGCAGCTGGCCTGCTCGTGGAAGCTCTCCGCCGGACAGGACGCGGTGATCGGCGCCTCGTTCTACGGCACGGGCGGCGGCGCGGCGCTCAGGAACGTCAACGGCTCGTTCTACGACTTCACCGCCGAGGCGTATCATGGCACCTCCCGCGAAACGCTGGCGACCCCGCCGGACGAGTGGGGCGGCCGCGCGGCGGTGGACTGGGCGCGGCGCCTGTCCGAGGGCGCGCGCTTCGATCCCGAGGCCGAGCGGCTGGTGGACGTGGCCGCCGTCCTGGGCCGCATCTACGGTCGATGAAGATCCTGCTCACCACCGACACCGTCGGCGGGGTGTGGGACCACACGGTCACCCTGGCCCGCGAGCTGGACGCGGCCGGGCACGAGGTGCTGGTGGCGGCCATCGGCGAGCCGCGCGACGAGCGGCTGGCCGCCCTCCCCCCCGGCGTGCAGGTGGTGTGGCGGCCGTACAAGCTGGAGTGGATGGCCGATGCGCAGGCGGACGTCCGCGCCGCGGGCGAGTGGCTGAGCAGCCTGTGCACGCTCTGCGCGGCCGACGTGGTACACCTGAACCAGGTCGCCTACGCGGTCCATCCGTTCAGCGCGCCCGTGCTGGTCGCCGTGCACAGCGACGTGCTTTCGTGGTTCACCGAGGTGGAGGGCAAAGAGGCGCCCGCCGCGGAGTGGAGCGCCTACCGCGAGTGGCTGCGCGCGGGCCTGCTGGCCGCGGACGCCATCGTCGTACCCACGGCATACCAGGGCCACCTGGTGACGCGTCACTACGGGGTGCCCGCGCCCCGGGTGATCCACAACGGCACCCACCTCGCCCCGGACGAGCCCGCGCCCCGCCCCGATGCGCTGGTGCTGACCGTCGGCAGGCTGTGGGACGCGGGCAAGGGCGTGGACGTGCTGGATGCCGCGGCCGGGGTGCTGGGGCCGGACGGGCCGCCGGTGCACGTGATCGGCGAGACCGTCGCTCATGGCGACGCGTACCAGCCGCGCCACGTGGTCTCGCACGGCCGCGTGGAGCGCGCGCAGGTGGACGAGTGGATGCGCCGCGCCTCCATCTACGCCGCCCCCAGCCGCTACGAGCCGTTCGGCCTGGCGCCCCTGGAGGCCGCGCTGCACGGGTGCGCGCTGGTGCTGAGCGACATCGGCAGCTTCCGCGAGCTGTGGGACGGCTGCGCGGAGTTCTTTCCCGTCGGCGACGCGGCGGGGCTCGCGGAGGCCATCCGCCGGCTGGCAGGCAATCCCAGGCTCCGCGAGCGGCTGGCGACCGGCGCGCGCACCCGCGCCGCGCGGCGCTATACGGCCGCGCGCATGGCGGGCGAATACATCGAACTCTATCACGAGTTGGCGCGCGGCGGCGAGGCGAAACGCCGCCGCGCCGACGCGCTGGCTGCGGCATCATGAAATTCGTCTTCTTCGTCCACAGCGCCGTTTCCGACTGGAACCACGGCAACGCGCACTTCGTCCGCGGGCTGATGAGCGCGCTCACCCGCCTGGGGCACCAGGTGGTGAGCTACGAGCCGCGCGGCGCCTGGTCGCTGGAAAACCTGCTGCGCGACCACGGCGTGGGCCCGGTGGTGGAGTTCGCCCGCGCCTATCCCGAGATCGACGTCCGCTCGTTCGATCCACAATCGGCCACGCTGGGCGACGACCTGGCTACGGCAGTCGGCGGCGCGGACGTGGTCCTGGTGCACGAGTGGAACGATCCGCACGTGGTGAACGCCATCGCTCCGGCGGTGCGCGCGGCGGGCGGCATCGCCCTGTTCCACGACACGCACCACCGTCCGTGGAGTCAGCCAGAGGTCATCGCCCGCTTCGACCTGGCCGCGTACGACGGCGTGCTGGCGTTTGGCGACGTGCTGCGCGACGTGTATCGCGAGCGGTTCGCCGTGGAGCGCGCCTGGACCTTTCACGAGGCGGCCGACGTCGTGCGCTTCCGCCCGCTGGACCGGCCGAAGACGCAGGACGTGATGTGGATCGGCAACTGGGGCGACGAGGAGCGCACGCAGGAGCTGCGCGACTACTGGCTGGGCAACGCGCGGCGCCTTCCCGAGCTGCGCTTCGTGGCCCACGGCGTCCGCTATCCCGACTACGCGCTGGCCGAGCTGGCCGACGCCGGGGTGGAGTTCCGGGGATGGGCGCCGTCGCTGCAGGTGCCGGAGGCGTTCGCGCACAGCCGGGTGACGCTCCACGTTCCCCGCCGCGCCTACGTCGAGGCGCTTCGCGGGATTCCGACCATCCGCGTGTTCGAGGCGCTGGCCTGCGGCATTCCGCTGGTTTCCGCCCCCTGGCTGGACTCGGAAAACCTCTTCCGCCCGGGCGACTACGTGGCCGTGCAGTCCCCGGCGGAGATGGGTGACGCGCTGCGCCGTTTCGCCACGGACGACGACGCGCGCCAGCGCCAGGCGGAGCGCGGGCTTGAAACGATCCTGGCGCGCCACACCTGCGACCATCGCGCGGCCCAGCTGCTGGACATCGTCGGCGAGCTGGCGAGCGCCGGGGCCGCGGGCACCCTCGCCACCACGGAGGCGGCATGCACCTGACCTTCTTCGGCTCGTCCCTGGTCTCCTCGTACTGGAACGGCGCCGCTACCTACTATCGCGGGCTGATCCGCGCGCTGCACGGGCTGGGGCACCAGGTCACCTTCTGCGAGCCCGACGCGTACGATCGCCAGAAGAACCGCGACCTCAAGGACGATCCGCCCTACGCCCGCGTGATCGTCTACACGACGGAAGCCGAGCGCGACGCCCTGATCGAGCAGGCGTTCGCCGAGAGCGACTGGGTGATCAAGTGCAGCGGCGTCGGCGTGTGGGACGCGGAGCTGGAGGAGGCGGTCGCCGCGCGGTCGGGAGGCACGGTGATGACGGCCTTCCTGGACGTGGACGCGCCCGCCACGCTCAGCCGCATCGCCGCGGACGAGGCGGACCCGTTCCGCGCGTGCATCCCGCGCTACGACCACGTGTTCACCTACGGCGGCGGGCCGCCCGTCGTGGCCGAGTACGAGAGCTGGGGCGCCCGCGCCTGCACTCCGATCTACAACGCGCTGGACCCGGACGAGCACCGGCCCGTGGAAGGCATCGACGTGGTGTACGACATCCTGTTCATGGGCAACCGCCTGCCGGACCGAGAGTCGCGCGTACAGGAGTTCTTCTTTCGCGCCGCCGCGCTCTGCCCCGAGCACAAGTTCCTGCTCGGTGGCGAGGGGTGGGGATGGAAGCAGGAGATGCCGGCCAACGTCACCTCGCTGGGCCACGTGCCCACGGCGCGGCACAATACGGTGAACGCGTCGGCGCGGCTGGTGCTGAACATCCACCGCGACAGCATGGTGCAGAACGGCTGGTCGCCCGCCACGCGCATGTTCGAGGCGGCGGGCGCGGCAAGCTGCCAGGTGACGGACGAGTGGAAGGGCATCGAGGACTTCTTCGCGCCGGGCGACGAGATCCTGGTGGCCGCCAGCGCCGAGGACGTGGCGCGCATCGTTCGCGAAACGTCGGATGATGACGCCCGGCGCATTGGCCAGGCCGGCCGCAGCCGCGCACTGGCGGACCACACCTACGCACAGCGGGCGCTGCAGATGGATGCCATCCTGCGCGCGCCGGTGGGGAGCGCCGTATGAAGCTGGTCGTCTTCGGCCTGACCATCTCGTCCAGCTGGGGCAACGGTCACGCGACCACGTACCGCGCCCTGCTGCGCGCCTTCCGCGAGCGCGGCCACGAGATCACCTTCTACGAGTGGGATGCGCCCTGGTACAGCGGCAACCGTGACATGGCGCGTCCCGGCTTCGTGGATTTGAAGCTGTACGAGGAATGGAACGCCGTCGCCCCGCGCGCCGTCGCCGAGGCGAAGGAAGCGGACGCGGTCATCGTCGGCTCGTACGTCAAGGACGGGCCGCGGGTGATCGATGCGCTGGCCGAGGCCGGTGTGGACCCGCTGTTCTTTTACGACATCGACACGCCCGTCACCGTCGCGGCGCTGCGGACGGACAGCGCCGAGTACCTGCGCCCCGACCAGGTTCCGCTGTTCACCCGCTACCTTTCGTTCACCGGCGGCCCCTTCCTCCACGAGGTGCTGGAGCGCGAGCTGGGTGCGCGGGAGGCGAGGCCGCTGTACTGCTCGGTGGATGTGGATCGCTACCAGCCCACGGAGATCGATCCGCTGCTGGTGAGCGACCTGGCCTACATGGGCACCTACGCGCCCGACCGGCAGCCGGTGCTCGAGCGCTATCTGCTGGAGCCGGCGCGGCGGATGCCGGAGCGCAAGTTCTACGTCGCGGGCCCGCAGTACCCGGCGGATACCGCGTGGCCGGCGAACGTGCTCCACAACCCGCACCTGCCGCCGTCGCTGCACCCGGTGTTCTACAGCAGCGCGCGCTGGCAGCTGAACGCCACCCGGGCCGACATGGTGGCCGCGGGCTGGTCACCCTCCGTCCGCCTGTTCGAGGCCGCGGCCTGTGGCGCCGCCATCATCAGCGACCGCTGGCCGGGGATCGACCACTTCCTCACGCCGGGGAAGGAGATCCTGCTCCCCTCGACCACGCAGGAAGTCGTCCAGATCCTCGCCGACACGCACGACGACGACCGCCGCGCCATCGGCCTGGCGGCGCGCGCCCGCATCGTCGCCGAGCACACCGCGGAGCACCGGGCCGAGGAACTGGAGTCCCTCGTGGGGACGGCGGCGCCGGTCTGACGATTGAGAGTGGCCCGGGCGGAATTCCCGGGCGGCTCTCCGTATCATCCTCCATCCAGGTCCACGATGACTCCCACCATGTACCGAGGCCTTGTTCGCGCGGTGATGGCCGCCTGCGCGGTGGCCCTGACGGCCGCCTGCCAGCCCGTACGCCCGTCCCCGGGACCCGAGCCCGCGGCGCCGCTTGCGGCGAGGGAATGGACGGCGCAGTCGCCCGCGCCCGAGATCGCGGCGTGGGCGTGGCAGGGGTGCCAGCGCGCGTCCGGAGGCGCGGGGCCCTGCGTGGAGCGGGCGCTGGTCTCCCTGATCGACCAGGCGGGGGTCGGCAAGAGCATGGAGGTGCTGGACACGCTGGCGGGCAGGGAGCCCGTGGTGAAGGCGCTCGCACACTCGCTGGCGCACGGGCTGGGCATCTCCGCGTATCGATCCCCCGAGACGGTGGCGCAGACCTTCGCGGGCTGCCCCGCGTCGCAGATGTCGGGGTGCTATCATGGCGTCGTTCAGGGCTACTTCCTGGACCTGGGCGCCAAGGGCCAATCCATCGACCGGACGGTGCTGGACGGCCTCTGCGCGCCGCACGGGGACCAGCCGTTCCTGTACTTCCAGTGCGCGCACGGCATGGGGCATGGGCTGGTGACGGTGCACCAGAACCACCTGCCGATGGCGCTGGAGGCGTGCGACCAGGCGAGCGACGCGGTGGTGCGGGAAAGCTGCTACGGCGGCGCGTTCATGGAGAACATCGTCAACGCCCTGCACCCGCACCACACGGCCGCGGGCCACGCGCAGACCCAGGGCGGAGAGCACGTGCAGCACGCGTCGGCGGATGCTCATCCGGCGGACGGCAGCCACGACGCGCACGCCGGGCACGGCGCCGCGTCGGGGCATAGCGAGTGGAAGGCGCTGGACCCGGCGGACCCGCGGTACCCCTGCAGCGTGGTCGAAGAGAAGTACCAAAGCGCCTGCTACAACATGCAGAGCTCGCCGGTGATGCAGTGGACGCAGGGCGACTTGGAAGCCACGGCGCGGATGTGCGCCGGCGCGCCCGAAGGGATGCGGCTGGCCTGCTTCAGCGGGCTGGGCCGAGAGCTGACCGCGTGGATGGCGCAGGACCACGGCCGCAGCATCGAGGCCTGCCGGCGCGTCGGCATGGTGACGGGATCGCGGGAGCAGTCGTGGTGCCTCGTCGGCGCGGCGGAGACGCTGATCAACCAGACCGCCGATGCGCGCGACGGCATCCGCTTTTGCCGCGCCGTCGACGGCGCCGAGGCCAAGCGCGAGTGCTACGAGGCCGCCGGGCGCTTCATGCGCAGCCTGGTCGCCACCCCCGAGGGCCGCGCCGAGCAGTGCGCGCTGGCCGAGCCGGAGCACGTGGCCAGCTGCCGCCAGGGCGCGGGGCTGGACTCCTCGGCCAGCGGCGATCGACCGGCGGCTGGCCGCCAACTTGCGAGCGGACAGGCCGATCTGCACCCGCCGATTCACCGATCCACATCCGACCGATGACATCCGTTCTTCCCCGTTTCCTACGCGCGGCCACGGCCGGCTGCGTTGCCCTGCTCGCCGCGTCGTGCTCGCCGTCGTTGCGCGGCACCCATGGCCCATCGGCGGCCGACGTGGGCCCGCGCACCTCGCTGGCGCCCGCGTCGTGGAGCGCGCAGTCGTCCGCGGGCGAGATCGCCGTGTGGATGCGCCAGGGCTGCCAGCGTCCCGAGGGGAGCAGGGCGGCGTGCGTCGAGCGCGCGCTCACGGGATTGATCGACCCCGCGGGCATTGCCAAGTCGATGGAGGTGCTCGACACGCTGGTTGCCACGGACGAGGAGGTGCGCCGCAACGCCCACGCGCTGGCGCACGGGTTGGGGATCTCGGCGTACCGCTCGCCTGAGACGGCCGCCGCCACCTTCGCCGGCTGCACGCCTTCGCAGATGTCGGGGTGCTATCACGGGGTGATCCAGGGATACTTCCTGGCGCAGGTGGCGCAGGGGCGGCCGATCGGGACGCCGCAGATCGACGCGCTGTGCGAGCCGCACCGATCCTCGATGTTCCTCTTCTTCCAGTGCGCGCACGGCATGGGGCACGGGGTGATGGCGCTGCACGAAAACCACGTTCCCATGGCGCTGGAGGCGTGCGACCTGGCGACCGACGACTTCATCCGCGGAAGCTGCTACGGCGGCGTGTTCATGGAGAACATCGTCAACGTCACGCACCCGCACCACACGGCGGAGGGCCACGCCGGCACGCAGGGCCAGCACGCCGCCGCCAATCCGCACGCGGGACATCAAGCGCAACCGGCGGACGCGCACGCCGGGCACCAGGCGGGCTCGGCGGATGCGGACGCGGGGCACGGGACGGCGCAGGCGGGGATGAACCACGGCGAGTGGAAGGCGCTGGACCGCAACGACTTCCAGTATCCCTGCAACGCCGTCGCCGAGAAGTACCGGACCTCGTGCTACACCATGCAGACCTCGGCCGTCCTGTACTTCACGCAGGGCAACCTGGGCGCCGCCGCGCGCGCCTGCGGCGAGGCGCCACTGGAACACCGCGACACCTGCTTCAGCAGCCTGGGGCGCGACATCACGGCGTACGCCGCGCAGAACCACCAGCGCTCGCTGGAGTTCTGCGGCCTGGCGCGCGGCCTGGCGGAAGGGATGGGCGAGGTGTGGTGCGTCGCCAGCGTGGCGGTGAACTTCGTGAACCTGGCCGCCGACCCGGGCGAAGGCATCCGCTTCTGCGGACTGGTGCGGGACGAGCGCGCAAAGACGGAATGCTACCGGTCCGTGGGCCAGACCATCACCTCGCTGGAAAACACCGCGAGCGGGCGTGCCGCCCACTGCGAGCGCGCGGAGCCCGCCTTCGTCGACGCCTGCCGCCGAGGCGCCGGCATCCAGCCCGCCGGCACCGACTGACGCGCAGCACCCTGCGCTGCGGCGTCACTCGACGGCCCCGCCACCGCGGGGCCGTCTGCGTCAGGGGCATTGACGGATGTCCGGTTCGTGCGCATTGTTGATCGGAGCCGCACCTCGGAGGGAATCATGGCGAAAGAAACCCTGATCGTCGATCTGGACGCGGAGATGGCGAACCGCGTCCGCCAGTACAGCCGCGAGCACGGGGCCGATGTAGCCGACGTGCTAAACGAACTGATCGCGGCACTGCCGGTGAATGGCGGATGCGGCAATGGTGGCTCGGCGTACCAGAACGGCAACGGCAACGGTTCAGCTACAAACCTTGGAGACCGTGCGCTGTCATCCGGGTCGACGTCCTACGGCGACCGCGATGAGGAATGGATTCAGTCCCTCCCCCCGATCACCAGGCGGCTGCTCGGCGTCGCTCGGCAGGGCGCGGATGAGGATGACTACAAGGAATACCTCTGGCAGAAGTACGGTCGATGAAACTCCTGGTAGACACGAACGTCGTGCTGGACCTTGCGCAGCGGCGGCCCGGATTCGCGGAGGCCGCCGCAGCCCTGTTCGCCGCGATCGAAACCAAGCGCGCGACCGGGTTCGTCGCCGGACACACGCTCACAACCGCGTTCTACGTCATTCGTCGGATGGAAGGAACCCAGTCTGCTGCCTTCGCCATTGGTGACCTGCTCCGTGTGCTCGAGGTTGTTCCCGTCGAAAGAGGTGACCTTCTGCAAGCGCTCGCTTTCCAGTGGCGAGACTTCGAAGATGCAGTGCAGGCGGTATGCGCGGAGAAAGTGGGAGTGGACGTGATCGTGACCCGCGACCTTGCTGATTTCCGGGAGTCACGGATCCCTGCGGTCTCGCCCGTCGGCGCGCTCGCCCGGCTGGCCGCGTAACCCCACGCGCGACACGCAAGCCTTCTCTCTTGGCGAACTGATCGGTGGCTCGGGTGTACGCGGGAGTCTTACGCCCAAACCGGATCGGCAGTGCCTACCATGAAGCGAGCCTACATCGAAACGTACGGGTGCCAGATGAACATCAGCGACAGCGAGCTGATGCACGGCATCTTGGCGGAGCAGGGATACACCCCCGCCGACAAGCCCGAGGACGCGGACGTGATCCTGGTGAACACGTGCGCCATCCGCGACCACGCCGAGCAGCGCGTGATCGGGCGCGTGGGCCAGCTTCAGCAGATCCGCCGCGACAACCCCGACGTCGTCATCGGCGTCACGGGGTGCATGGCGCAACGAATGGGCGAGTCGCTTCTGGGCAAGGCGGGCGGCGTGGACATGGTGATGGGCCCCGACGCCTACCGCCAGCTCCCCGAAAAGCTGGCCGAGGTGGTGACTCGCCGCGGCCCCGCGGCGGCGCGCCTGGTGCCCGCCACGCAGGCCGCCACCATCGCCGCGCGCGGCCTGACGGTGCTGAACTTCGACCCGTTCGAGAACTACGAGGGCATCACCGCCCGCCGCACGTCGGCGGTTTCGGCGTGGGTGCCCATTCAGCGCGGCTGCAACTACCGCTGCACGTACTGCATCGTGCCGTACGTGCGCGGCGACGAAAAGAACCGCGACGCGCAGGCCATCCTGGACGAGGTACGCGCCCTGGCCGCCGACGGCGTTCCCGAGGTGACGCTGCTGGGCCAGACGGTGAACTCGTACGAGCACGGCGGCTGGAACTTCCCCCGCCTGCTGCGCGAGGTGGCGCGGGTGCCGGGTATCCGCCGCGTGCGCTTCACCAGCCCGCACCCCAACGACTTCACCCGCGAACTGGTGGAGGTGATGGCCGCCGAGCCCACGGTCTGCAAGCAGCTTCACCTGCCGGTGCAGGCCGGCCACGACCGCACGCTGAAGCGCATGCTGCGCCGGTACACGGTCGCCGAGTACATGGAAAAGATCGAGTGGGTGCGCGAAGCCATGCCCGGCATCGCGCTTTCCACCGACATCATCGTGGGCTTCCCCGGCGAGACCGACGAGGAGTACCAGGCCACGCTGGACCTGGTGCGCGCTGTGCGGTTCGACGACGCGTTCCTGTACAAGTACTCCGAGCGCGACGGCACGCCCGCCACGCGCCTTCCGCGCGACCAGTTCGTTCCCGACGAGGTGGGCCAGGCCCGGCTCGAGGGGCTGATCGCCGTGCACCGCGCGATCCAGGCCGAGATGTACCAGGCCGAGGTGGGGCGCACCGTAGAAGTGCTGGTGGAAAAGGAAGGCCGGCGCGGCGGCGTGCAGGGGCGCACGGAAAGCAACAAGGTGGTCACCTTCGAGGCTCCCGCCGAGCTGATCGGCTACTTCGTGGACGTGACGCTGGTTTCGACCACCGGGGCCACGTTCACGGGAGAGCTGATTCCCGCGCTGGCAGCCGCGTGACGATCCCGCGCTGGCTGCCCCCGGCGGGCATTGCCCTGGCCGCGGGGCTGTTCACCTGGCTCAACCGCGGCGAGCGCGCGGTGGTGAGCATCGGGATCGCAACGTTCTACGGCGCGCCGCTCACGGTGGTGCTGTTCCTGGCCTTTCTGGCCGGCATGCTTGCCATGCTGGCGCTGAGCCTGCGCCACGATCTGCGCATGCGCCAGGAGCTGCGCGCCCGCGGGCTGCTGGCTCCGGCGCCGGGCCAGGGTTCACCCGTCCTGGCGCCGAGCGCGCCCGCGCCGGCCCACGTACCTGTCGTCGAGGCGGAGGAGACGGCACGCTTCGTCTCCGACGATCACACGGCACGATTCCAGGGTGACGGCACTGGACCTCGCGGACCTTACCTCGTCGACGGCGACGGCCGCGAGAATGATCCCACGCTCGTCCACCAGCGTGACGGCGATCGTCCCCTGGACTGACCCGCTTCACCCAATCATTACCGCCGCTGCCTTGTGAGGGAGCGGCGATTTTCGTTGCCTGCGAGCCGCCTTGAGAGGCCGCGACGCTCCGCCACCTTCATTATGGAGAGAAGGATAGGACGCGCCCCGGCCGCTGCTCCCTGCTATTGAGTGCTGCTTTCTGGGTCGATTCGCACCATACTCAGGCCAAGCGCAATCTGTCATCCAGAGGCCCGAGCGCACCGAACCGGCACGCAGTGCATACCCTGCAGGGCCGTGGGATCTGGTTGCGGATGCCTCTTGGCTTGGGCGCGGCAGCGACACGGAACCCCGAGCCGCGGTCCTGGTCCTCGCCTGGAAGAGCGCCCCAAGTCTCCCCGGGCGAATGAATTCGCTGCAACAACCACACGATGTCCACCTTCGTGGACTGGCCTGCTGTCGTGTGGATTTGATGATGGGGCGCGCCCCGGCCCGCTCGGCACCCCGCCCACCCCAATCGCTTCAGATGAGTTGCGGCGCGCCGCAGGCGTCCCGATCCGCACGGTGGCGGCTCGCGGTTTGGAGGATCGGGATGTGGCGATTATCATGCGGACCGTCCACATGCTCCGTCTCCGCCCGCTCTCGCGACAAAGGTGAACCAGCTTCGATTGCCCCTCGTTCTTGCGTTTCTTGCCTTCCTGGCCGGGCTGTTGATCGGGTTGCGCGTCGATGGAGTCACAGGCGGTACCGCACTAGCTGCGGTGCCGCTTCTTCTTGCCCCCTGGCTTCACCGCCGGCTCTTCGGCTCTGCAGTCTCCTCGCGAACCGGGGGGCTGCTGATCCTCGGCGCCATCATGGCCGCGGGGGCGGGGCACGGCGCCGGCGCACGGGCGGATGCCGAACGCGACTGCCGGGTGCGGCTTGCGGACGGGGACGATCTCGTCGTCCGCGGCGTGCTCGCGGCCAACTGGATGCCGCCGCCGGATTCCGCCGCGCGCCGGCCCCTGCTCCCGGTGGATGCGGGCGCCGTCTCGTCCGCGGGGGGACCGATCGCGGGATGCACGGGAGGGATGCGCGTGCGCCTGCCGCGAGGGTCCAGCCCCGCCCTGGCTGGCACGGAGGTGATCCTCCGCGGCCAATGGCGGCCGATGCCCAAGCCTGTGCTGGGGAGCGCCTGGCCGCGCGAGCCCGCCTGGGCCGGGTTCGTGATGGCCGATTCGCTCGCCGTGGTCGCCCCCGCGCGCGCCGCCGCGCACCCGCTGCTCTGGGCCCGCGGGCGTGCGGAGGCGCAGCTGCACCGGCTGATGGGGCGGCACGGCCCTCTCGCGGACGCGCTGCTGCTGGGCCGACGCGAGACGCTGGATCGCGCGCTGGCGGACCGGTTCGCGCAGACCGGGCTGGTGCACCTGCTGGCCATCAGCGGAACCCACGTGGCCCTGCTCGGCGACGTGTTCGTGCTGATCGGGCGGATGCTGCGGCTGTCGCGCTCGCGCGTCGCCTGGCTGACCATCGCGCTGATCGCCGCGTACCTGGCCCTAATCGGCGCGCCGGCGTCTGCCGTCCGCTCGGGGATCATGATGGCGCTCGCCCTGCTCGCCACCGTGCTGCAGCGCCCGTCCGCATCGCTCCCCATCGTGTCCGCCGCCGCGCTGCTGATCCTCGCCGTCGAGCCGAT
This sequence comes from Longimicrobium sp., assembly GCF_036388275.1. NCBI lineage: Bacteria > Pseudomonadati > Gemmatimonadota > Longimicrobiia > Longimicrobiales > Longimicrobiaceae > Longimicrobium > Longimicrobium sp. The sequence goes on along the minus strand of NZ_DASVSF010000099.1, from coordinate 27,508 downwards.
GGCTGCGCTGGATCCGGGCTTTCAACTGAGCTTCGCCGGCGTGCTCGGGATCATCCTCCTGCGCGGCGCGATGCTGAGGCGCATCCCGGAGCGGTACCGGCGGAACCCCGCCGCGAGATGGACAACGGAATCGCTGGTTGTCAGCGTCGCCGCGTTCGTTACGACGGCGCCCGTGGTGGCCCATCATTTTGGTCAGGTCGCGGCGATATCGATCATCGCCAACCTGCCGGCGATTCCCCTCAGCAGCCTGGCGCTGGTGGGCATCGGGGCGGCGGCGGTGCTGGAACCCGTGGCCCCGCCCGTCGCGCGGCTGATTGCGGACGGGGCGGGGCTGGCGCTGGACCTGCTGAACCGCGTCGTGGATGTGGCCCTGCTCGTCCCCGGAGGACACGCCGCGGTCGCCCGGCCCCAATGGTGGCTATGGGGATTGGCGGGCATCGCGTTCCTCCTCGCGCTGGACGCGACGGCGCGGATGCGCGACCGGGTGAGGTGGGCGGTCGCGGTGATGTCGTCGGCCGCGGCGTTCCTGCTGCTTCCCTTCGCGGGGAGGGCGGTGGACGGCGGGATGGAGCTGGCGTTCATCGACGTGGGGCAGGGCGACGCCGTGGCGCTGAGGACACCGGCGGGGCGGTGGCTGCTGATCGACGCGGGCGAGCGGGACGACGGGTGGGACGCGGGGGAGCGGCGGGTGCTTCCGTTCCTGCGGGCGAGCGGGGCCAGGCGCCTGGAGGCGATGGTGCTCACGCATCCGCACGCGGACCACATCGGCGGGGCGGCGGCGGTAATGCGGGGGATGCCGGTGGGGCGGCTGATCGAGCCGGGCGTTCCCGTGGGCTCCCCCATCTACCTGGAAACGCTGAAGACGGCAGAGGAGCGCAACGTGCCGTGGGCTGCGGCAAGCCAGGACCGGGGCTTGCGGGTGGACGGAGTAGAGATCCTCTTCCTGTGGCCCCCCGTGGACGCTCTTGACACCCCAGCCGACGCAAACGACATTTCCGCGGCGGTTCGCGTTCGCTACGGCGGCTTTACCGCGCTGCTCACCGGCGATGCCCCGGCCTGGGTGGAGGAACGCATGATCCAGCGCTACGGCGCCGACGCCCTGCGCGGCGACGTGCTGAAGGCCGGGCACCATGGCAGCCGCACGTCATCGTCCGCGGCATTCCTGGACGCGGTGAAGCCGGAACTGGTGGTGGTTTCGGCGGGGGCGCGCAACCGGTATGGGCATCCCCACCGCGAGGTCCTGTCGCGCCTGCGGGCGCGGGGGATCGAGGCCGCGCGCACGGACCAGGACGGCACGGTGCGCATCCTGGTGGAAGAGGGCGGAACGTCGTGGGCGAGGGTGCCGTGAGCCTGGCCGCGCGCATCGCCGACCGCGTGCTGGGGCCGCGGGTGCCAGACGCGGAGCTGCCGCACCCGGTGCCGCCCGGCGTGGTGATCCGCCGCAACCGGCTGATCCCCGCCATCGGCGGGGTGTTCATGGGAGGCGGCACAAAGCGCGCGGGGGCGGTGACGCTGGGGCGCACCATCCTGTTCGACGCGGACCGGCCCATCGCCCCAGACCTGATCGTGCACGAGCTGGTGCACGTGCGGCAGTGGAACGACGACCCGCTGTTCCCGCTGAAGTACTGCGGCCAATGGCTGCGCCACGGGTATCGGCAGAACCCGTACGAAGTAGAAGCGTACGCGCGGCAGAAGGAGTTTGCCGCATTGCAACGGAAATCCGCACCCGCGAGGAAGGCGTGACCAGCAAGTCCCTGGTGACCATCGAGCGTCACATCATCGAGGCCGAGCGCCAGTTCCCGGAAGCGACGGGCGCGTTTTCCAACATCCTGTACGACATCGCCTTCGCGGCCAAGATGATCGCCCGCGAGGTGCGCCGCGCCGGCCTGGCCGACGTGCTGGGCTACACGGGCGAGGTGAACGTGCAGGGCGAAGAGGTCAAGAAGCTCGACGAGTACGCCCACGAGGTGATCTTCAAGGCGCTGGACCACACGGGGCACCTGTGCGGCATGGCGTCGGAAGAGGTGGCGGACTTCATCCCCATCCCCGACCGCTTTCCCACGGGCAAGTACTGCGTGCTGTTCGATCCGCTGGACGGCTCGTCGAACATCGAAGCCAACGTCAGCGTGGGCACCATCTTCTCGGTGCATCGCAAGGTGAGCGACCACCCGCGGGGCTGCGGCCAGGACTGCCTGCAGCCGGGCTACAGCCAGGTGGCGGCGGGGTACGTGGTGTACGGCTCGTCGACGATGCTGGTGTACACCACCGGCAACGGCGTGCACGGCTTCACGCTGGAGCCGTCCATCGGCGAGTTCCTGCTTTCGCACCCCGACATCCGCATCCCCAGCCCCGGGCAGCGCATCTTCAGCGTCAACGAGGGCAACTTCATGAAGTGGTCGCCGCAGCAGCGCGCGCTGGTCGACTACCTGAAGGGGCTCGACGGCACCAATCCCAAGCCGTTCAGCGCGCGGTACATCGGCTCGCTCGTGGCCGACTTCCACCGCAACCTGCTGTACGGCGGGATGTTCATGTACCCGGCGGACGACAAGAACCCGCGCGGCAAGCTGCGCCTGCTGTACGAGGCCGCGCCGCTGGCCATGATCGCCGAGCACGCGGGCGGACGCGCGTCCACCGGCACCAGCCGCATCATGGAAATCGAGCCGGAGTCGCTGCACGAGCGCACCCCGCTGTACATCGGCAGCGCCGACCAGGTGGAGATGGCCGAGCGCTTCCTGGCGGGCACCGTGGGCGCTGGGATGGAAGCGGCCCTGGAGCCGCTGGCCGCGGGGGTCTGACCTCGACGCCGGGCCTTTCCCAGGCTTTGAAGCCAAAAAAGCGCGCGCCGCCCATCCCGGGCGGCGCGCTCCTTCTTATCCGGAGGAGGTCAGCGCGCGGCTCCGGCGCCCTTGGTTTCGCGCTGGGCGATGTCGATCCATTCCTTCTCGGCCTTGCGGTAGTGGCCTGGCGACACGCGTGCGTGGCGAAGGATCTCCTCGAAGGCGCGCGCGGCCTCGGCGTCGCGGCTCAGCCGCTTAAGGACGAGCCCCTGCCGGCAACGGGCCTCGGCGCCGGCGCCGGGCGCGGCGGCGGTGTATTCGCGCAAGGCCAGGTCCAAATCGCCGGAGTCTTCGGCGATGCGCCCGCTGATCGTCAACTCCTCGGCCGTGGGCTGGCGCGCGCGGCGCAGGCGGTCGAACGTGGCGCGCGCGTCGCCCAGCCGCCCCGCCAGGTAGTACGCCACGGACAACTCGGACAGGGCCCGCGGCGCGTCGGAGTACATCCCCTCCAGGCTGCTTTCGTACATGCGGATCGCATCGTCCAGGCGGCCGGCCTGCCGGTACGCGCGCCCCAGCGCCACCCGGTTGTCGTGCGTATCCGTCAGTGAAAGCTGGTCCTCCAGCCGGCGGATCTCCGCGCCGGGGTCCAGTACCTTCTTCACCGTCTTCGTCACCGTCGACAGCCCCGAGCGGCCGGCCCGCGCGCTGGGCAGGTACTCGGCGAACAGGTACACCAGGCTTCCGACGAGCGGAAAGAAGAAGATGATGAAGAGCCAGTAGAAACGCCCGGTGCGGACAGCGTGCACGGCCAGAAAGATCTGCAGCGCCAGGATCGGCAGGGAGCCGAAGAACCAGTAGCCCGTCAGGAAGTCCATCGATCGGCCGCGCGCGGTTGAGGAGAGCAGGGGAGCGGGCGAAAGATGACCGCGCGGCGGTGCGGCTGGCAAGCGTGGTGATAAAAAGCGACGCCCGGAGCGGCTGGCTCCGGGCGTCGCGTGCGTTCGTTGGATGAGATCAGGCGTCGGCGACGAGGTGCAACTCGGTGCCCCACGGGTCGGCCGATCTCCATCCACCGTCGATCCGATCCGCGGCGTATCCCGCGGACTGGAGGCTCGCCGCTGCCTCGTCCGCGTCGGCCGACGCGGGGACGATGATCTCCCACGAGAGGAGCCGCGCGTCGTTCTCGCCTGCGGGCCGTGCGCCGGTGCCGGCCCAGGTGTTCAGGCCCAGGTGATGGTGATAGCCGCCCGCGGACAGGAAGAGCGCGCCCGGATAGCTCCACACCACCTTGTCGAACCCGAGCGCCCCATGGTAGAACGCCGCCGCCTCGTCAATCGCGCCGACGTGAAGGTGCACGTGGCCGATGACCGTGCCGGCCGGCATCCCCGTCCACGGCTGGCCGTCGGCGGCGCGAAGGAGGCTTTCCAGGTTAAGCGGACGCGTGTCCATCGCCAGCTGCCCGTTCTGCCACACCCAGCTGCTCCGCGGACGATCAGCGTACACCTCGATGCCCAGCCCGTCCGGGTCGTTCAGGTACAGCGCCTCGCTCACCAGGTGGTCCGACGCGCCGGCCCGCTCGCCGACCTCCGCCAGGTGGGCGACGAAGCGGCTCAACGCTGCGCGGTCCGGCAGCAGGATGGCGAAGTGGTACAGCCCCAGCCGTCCGCGGTGCGGAGCGGGCGCCGCGCCGGGACGCTCGTGCAGCTCCACCAGCGGACGCTCGTCGCCGTGGGCGCCCAAGGTGGCCTGCCCGTCGGCGCGCTCCAGCACACGTAGTCCCAGGACGTTGCCGTACCAGGCCAGCGACCGCGCCAGGTCGACCACCTGCAGGCGCACCCGCCCCAGCCGCGTGGCGGCCGGAAGACGGAATCCGGCGGGCGCCACCCCTTGCTCGCCGCTGGCCGCGGCGCGATCGGTGATCGTCATCGTGCGTATCCTCGCGAAAAGAGGAGGAGTGCTCAGAAGCGGCCGGCGGCGTCGTCGCGGCGGCGCGCGATGGCCGCATCCACCGAGTACTCACCGGCACCCGCCATCGCCAGCGCGACCGAGCCGCCGAGCAGCGCCAGCGCAAACTCGTAGCCTTGCGGCAGGAAGAACCCGGCCGCGAAGTGCACCATGAAGATGGCTCCGAACATGTTGATGGCCAGCCCCAGCGCCGCCAGCCGGGTCAGCAGGCCCAGGATCAGCGCGATGCCGCCGAAGAACTCCAGGAACGCCACCGCGGGCCCGGTGATGCCCGGCAGCGGAATGCCCATGCCGGCGAACGAGCCCGAGACGCCCGCCAGGCCGTAGGTGAACAGCTTCTGCGCGCCGTGCGCCACGAAGATGATGCCCACGATCACGCGCAGGAAGGCGAGGCCGCCGCTCACGCGGTGCGGGAGGATGCTGGTTCCGTTGAAGGCCATCTTAGGCTCCTGTCGATGTGATGCATGCCGATGCTCAAGTACATTATATACGTTGCAACGGATATCGTCAAGAGAAGGGCCCTCACGCGTTGTAGGTGCCGGTGCGTGGGCTGGTCTGCTTGGAGCGATTGGAGGGCGGCCGTGCAGTCCCTGGCTGCCCCCCATCCCCAACCCTTCCCCCGCAAACCGCGCGGGGGAAGGGAGCCAGCCTGGTGCGCTCCGGTTGGCTCAGCGCACTCGAGTTCGCATGCAGTCCGCGAAGGCGGACTTCGGGCCGTCGTTGCCGCGACTTCAGTCGCCCCAGCGGAGTATGGAGGCCGCCCCCCTCAGTCCGCGGCCATCGCCTCGATCTCCTGTACCTCCGCATCCGCCACCGGCGCAGGCGCCGCCTCCGGCTCCGTGGTGCGGTCGTTCAGGGCCGCGTGGGCGGCCGCCAGGCGCGCGACGGGAACGCGGTAGGGCGAGCACGAGACGTAGTTCAGCCCCACCGCGTGAAAGAACTCCACTGAGCGCGGGTCGCCGCCGTGCTCGCCGCAGACGCCCACCTTCAGGTCGGCCTTCACGCCGCGGCCCAGGCGCGTCGCCATGTCCACCAGCTTGCCCACGCCTTCCACGTCCAGCGTCTGGAACGGGTCGTCAGGGAGCACGCCCGCCGCCACGTACTCGGGCAGGAACCGCCCCGCATCGTCGCGCGACAGGCCGAACGTGGTCTGCGTGAGGTCGTTGGTGCCGAAGGAAAAGAACTGCGCGTGCTCCGCGATGCGGTCCGCCGTCAGCGCGGCGCGGGGCAGCTCGATCATCGTGCCCACCAGGTAGTCGACGCGGGTCTCGCACTGATAGAACACCTCCGCCGCCACCTCGTCGACGATCTTCCGCTGCCGCTTCAGCTCCTCGGCCGTGCCCACGAGGGGAATCATGATCTCGGGGCACACCGTCACCCCCTGCGCCTGCACGTTGACCGCGGCCTCGAAGATGGCCTGCGCCTGCATCCAGGTGATGTCGGGGTAGGTGATCCCCAGCCGGCAGCCGCGGTGGCCCAGCATGGGGTTGGCCTCGTGGTGCCGCTCCACCTGCTCGCGCATGCGCACGGGGTCCATCCCCAGCTTGCGGGCCAGGTCCTTGATCTCGGCCGGGCCGTGCGGAAGGAACTCGTGCAGCGGCGGGTCCAGCAGGCGGATGGTCACCGGAAGCCCGTCCATCGCCCGGAAGATCCCCTCGAAGTCCGCGCGCTGCATGGGAAGCAGCTTGGCCACGGCGATGGCCCGCTGCGCGCCCGTCTCGGCCAGGATCATCTCGCGGACGGCGTCGATGCGGTCGCCCTCGAAGAACATGTGCTCCGTGCGGCACAGCCCGATCCCCTCGGCGCCGAAGCGGCGGGCCACGGCGCTGTCGTTGGGCGTGTCGGCGTTGGTCCTCACGCGCAGGCGGCGGAACCCATCGGCCCACTCCATCAGCCGGTGGAAGTCGTCGGTCAGCTCCGGCTCTACCGTGGGCACCTTGCCCAGGATCACCCGCCCCGTGGTGCCGTCCAGCGTGATCCAGTCGCCTTCCTTCACCGTCGTGCCGCCGGCGGAGAACTGGCGCCGCGCCTCGTCCATCAGCACGTCACCGGCGCCCGCCACGCAGCACTTGCCCATGCCGCGCGCCACCACGGCGGCGTGCGACGTCATCCCCCCGCGGCAGGTGAGGATACCCTGCGACACCACCATCCCGTGAAAGTCCTCGGGCGACGTTTCGCGGCGCACCAGGATCACCGGCTCGTGCGCCCCGCGCTCGGCTGCCTCGTCGGGGTTGAACACCACGCGGCCGGATGCGGCGCCCGGCGAGGCGGGGAGCGCCGTCGTCAGCAGGTGCACGGAGGCGCCGGGGTCGATCATGGGATGGAGAAGCTGGTCCAGTTGGCCGGGATCCACCCGCAGCACCGCCTCTTCCGGGGTGATGCGGCCCTCGTCCACCATCTCCACCGCCATGCGCACGGCCGCGCGCCCGGTGCGCTTGGCGTTGCGCGTCTGCAGCAGGTACAGCCGCCCGCGCTCCACCGTGAACTCCAGGTCCTGGGCGTCGCGGTAGTGGTCTTCCAGCAGCCGCGCCGCCTCGACGAGTTCGTGGAACGAGTTGGGAAGGGCCTGCTCCATCCCGTCGATGTGAAGCGGGTCGCGGATGCCGGCCACCACGTCCTCGCCCTGCGCGTTCACCAGGAACTCGCCGTACAGCCGCCGCTCGCCGGTGGAGGGGTCGCGCGTGAAGGCCACGCCCGTCCCCGAGTCCGACCCCATGTTGCCGAACACCATGGAGCAGATGCTCACCGCTGTGCCCAGGTCGTCGCTGATGCCGTTGATGCGGCGGTACGCTTTGGCGCGCGGCGTGTCCCACGAGCCGAACACGGCGTGGATGGCGCCCCACAGCTGGTCCTGCGGGTCCTCCGGAAAATCGGCCTGGGTATGGTCGCGCACGAGCGCCTTGAACCGGGCGACGAGGTCCCGCAGGTCCTCCGCGGACAAGTCGGTGTCCTCGCTGACGCCGCGGGCGCGCTTCGTGTCCTCGATCAGCCGCTCGAACTGCTCCGCGTGCACGCCCAGGACGACGTCGGCGTACATCTGCACGAAGCGGCGATAGCTGTCGAAGGCGAAGCGTTCGTCGCCGCTGCCGGCGGCCAGCGCGGCGGCGGTACGGTCGTTCAGCCCCAGGTTCAGGATGGTGTCCATCATCCCCGGCATGCTGAACGCCGCGCCGGAGCGCACCGAAACGAGGAGCGGCGCCTCGTCCCCGCCGAACACCTTGCCCGTGGCGCGCTCCAGCCGCGCGAGCGACGCGGCCACCTGCTCGCGCAGCCCGTCGGGATAGCGCCCCCCGCGCAGGTACAGCCGGCAAACCTCGGTGGTGATGGTGAACCCCGGGGGCACCGGCACCCCGATGCGCGCCATCTCGGCCAGCCCGGCGCCCTTGCCGCCGAGCAGGTCCTTCATCTCCTTGCTGCCTTCCGTCTCTCCCGCGCCAAAGAAATAAACGTAGCGGTCGGCCATGGCTTCGTTTGGTGGATTGGAGTGCTGTCGCGCGTTCCCGGGCGGGGCGCCGCCCCGGCGTTGGCAATAATGAAGCCGGGGCGCGGCGCCGCGAGCACGCGCGCGCCGCGGTAGTGGGTCAGTTTGAATGTACGGACCCCGGCGCGCCCGTGCGGACTTGGGTAGCCGCCGAACCGGCGCAGGCAAGGCCTGGCATGGCAAGGGTCGGTAGGGCATGGCTCGGCGTGGACCCCCCTGATCTTGGCGCGCTTCTTGTTCCCGACGCCCTGTAAGCGCGAGCCCACCCGAACGCCCGGCGAAATTTTTTTCTAGCGCCGGGGCTGGTAGAGGAGCCGGTCCCTGGACGGCGCCTTTCCCCACGTCCGATCGCAAAGTATGCGTAGCCTGATCGGAGTTCTGTTCGCCCTTGTTGCAATCGCGCTTGGTGCTCTGGCGTTCGCCATGGCATACGATGCCTATCAGACGATGCAGATCGAGACAGCATCGGATCGCGCGGCGTTCGTCCTCCTCCTGCTCATGGGGTTGTTCTGCGTAATCGTAGGGGTTTACGGAGCGTGGGAAGCCCTTCGTCCCCCGAATCAGCGATAGCGCGGCACGAGGGAGAACGCGAGGCAGTAGGGCGGCACGGTGCACGGTGTTGCGAAACCTGGAGGCCGGGTGCCGAACGCGACCCAGTACCCGCGCCGCCCATCGGTTGACGAACCACAGGCCCTGGCATACCTTTACGCGTTTCCCCGCGCGCGCCTGCCGGCGTGCGCGTCTGTTTTCGTTTGGGTCGAAACGTCGATCCGGGGCCACCGGCCCCTTCCCCAGCACACGTCAGAGGGTCCCCGCATGGCATCGTCCACCGCCGCACGTTCCCGCCGGCCGCAGAGCACGATCGACTCCGACGACGCGTTCGCCGTTCGCGCCGCCGAGGCGGCCGCGTGGGCCAAGCGCAACGTCCGCATGATCGTTACGATCGCGGCCGTGGCGCTGGTGACCGTGGGCGGGTACCTGGTGTACCGGGTGAACGCGGCCAGCAAGGCGGCGCGCGCCGCCGAGCAGTTCCTGGCCCTCCGCGCCAACCCCTCGGTGGGCACCGCGGCGGGCGCCGGGCAGGTGGAGGCGTTCATCAAGGCGCACGCGGGCACGGTCGAGGCCGACGAGGCTCGCCTGCTGCTGGCGGAGATCCGCCTGAACAGCGGCAACCCCAAGGCGGCGGTCACCGCGCTCGCCCCCTTGGCGGGAAGCGACTCGCGGCTGGCCGCACAGGCGTCGATGATGCTGGGCTCGGCGCACGCCCAGGCGGGTGACCGCGCGGCAGCCATCCGTGCCTACCAGCAGGCGGGCGAGAAGGCCGGTGCCGACTACCAGCGGGTGGAGGCGCTGGCCCAGGCCGCGCTGATGCACGAGCAGAACAACGACTTCGCCGGTGCGGTCGCCATCTACGAGCGGCTGCTGGCGGACGCCAAGGAAGGCTCGCAGCAGGCGCAGGTGATCGAGATGCGCCTGGCCGAGGCGCGCTCCCGGGCCGCCGCGAAGCGCTGATTTCCACGCTCTCTGCCGTGGTGCTGGCCCCGCTGGGGCTGATCGAGATCCCGTTCCCCCGCATCGACCCCGTCGCCCTGGAACTCCCGGGCGGCCTGGCGATCCGGTGGTACGGGATCACGTTCATGATCGGCTTCTATGCCGGCTACCTGCTGATGCGCAAGATGGCGCGCGACGGCTACGTGCCCATGGAGCAGGACTCGGTGGGCGACCTGCTGTTCATGTTCATTTTGGGCGTGATCCTGGGCGGGCGGCTGGGCTACATCCTCTTCTACGACTTCCCCACCTTCGCGGCCAACCCGGCGCGCATCATCCGCATCTGGGAAGGCGGCTTGGCCTTCCACGGCGGCCTGCTGGGCGCGCTGACAGCGGGATGGTGGTTCTCGCGCAAGCACAAGGTGCCGTTCCTGCGCCTGGGTGACGGGCTGGCGCTGGCCGTTCTGCCCGCCATCGTGACCGTGCGCACCGCCAACTTCATCAACGGCGAGCTGTACGGGCGGGTGACGACGGACGCGGTGCCCTGGGCCGTGCGCTTTCCCACCGACCCCGTCGCCGCGCAGCTGCTGGGTACGGCGGGCGCCGGCTCCCTGCGCGAGCGCGAGCTGCTGATCGAGCAGGCGTACCGCACGGGGCTGTGGGACCGGGTGCAGGCGCAGGTGCCGCTGCGCCACCCCTCGCAGCTGTACGAGGGGCTGGCCGAAGGGCTGCTGCTGGGGCTGGTGCTGTGGGGACTGTACGCGTGGACGCGAAAGCGCGGCATCCGCCTGGCCCCGGGAACGCTCGGCGGGGTGTTCATGCTGGGATATGGCCTGATCCGCTCGTTCCTGGAGCTCTTCCGCCAGCCGGACGCGCAGTTCACGGATGCGGGCGACCCGGTCGGCACGGTGCTGGGTCCGCTGACCATGGGCCAGACGCTCAGCCTGGGAATGATCGCCGTGGGCATCTTCTTCGTCGTCCGCGGCCTGCGCGCACTCCGCAACGGCCCTCCTCCCGTGGAAGCCATCTCCCGCTGACGCATCGAGGCGCGCTCCGGCGCGCCTTTTTCGTTTCTGCCGCGGACGCGAACTTCCGCCATCTCCCGCGGTATGCATCCAGGCGGTTCGCTCACGCACTCCCGCACTAACGCACTCACGCACTCCCATGGGCGCCGGACATCACCACGGGCACGGCCACTCGCATTCCCACGGCGCCGCGCGCAACACGCGGCGGCTGAAGCTGACGCTCGCCCTGGCCGCGGTGTACCTGGTGGCGGAGGTGGTCGGCGGCATCCTGGCCAACTCCCTGGCCCTGCTGGCGGACGCCGGGCACATGCTGTCGGACGTGGGGGCGCTGGCGCTGTCGCTGTTCGCCATCTGGATGGCGCAGAAGCCGGCGACGCCCCGGCGCACGTTCGGCTATCACCGCACCGAGATCCTGGCGGCGCTCGCCAACGCGGCCACGCTGATCGCCATCGCCCTCTTCATCTTCGTCGAGGCGTGGCATCGCTTCCGCGCGCCGGAACCGGTGGCGGGGCTCACGGTGATGATCATTGCCGTGGGCGGGCTGGCGGTGAACGTGGCGGGGCTGGTGATCCTTCACGGCGGCAGGGACGAAAGCCTGAACATCCGCGGCGCCTGGCTTCACCTGCTGACGGACGCGCTGGGCAGCGTCGGTGCCATCACCGGAGGCCTGCTGATCTGGGCGTTCGGCTGGGCGTGGGCGGATCCCGCCGTCTCCGTGGCCATCGCGGTGCTGGTGCTGTACTCGTCGTGGCACCTGCTGAAGGAGAGCGTGGGGGTGCTGCTGGAGGGCACGCCGGCGCACATCGACCTGGGGGCGGTGCGCGGGGCCATGCTGGGCGTGGACGGGGTGGAGGACGTGCACGATCTGCACGTGTGGACGATCACGAGCGGATTGGATGCGCTGAGCGCGCACGCCGTGGTCGGCGAGCGGATGGAGCGGCGCCACTCGGGCGAGATCCTGGCGGACCTGCACTGCGTGCTGCACGACCGCTTCGGCCTTCACCACCTGACCATCCAGATCGAGCCCCGCGACTTCGAGGAGCACCGCTGCGTGGCCCTCGGGCGCGCCGAGGAGCACGTCGAAGCGGGCGTCTGACGCAGAACCCTGCCGCTTTGGACGGCGCGGGATTACTATACTCGAGGCAGCTCACGCGAGGAGATCATGATCCCCATCGAGCAAGAGCCGTTCATCGGTATGTGGCGTGATCGCGAAGACATGTCGGACAGCACGGGTTGGGTCCGTCAGGTCCGTGCGGGGTACGCTGCGTACGAGGAAGCCGGGCGCGATCCTGACTACGCCGCAGAGATGACAGAAGTCGACGCCGAGTTCGATCTGGCGGTGGGCGACGGACTCGACGACGAATGAAGGGTGGCTGCGACGTGGTGTCGTGCGTCGGCGGGTGAGGTGCGGTTAGGGCCGGCCTCCGTCCGGGCGGTTGAAACCGCGGCTGGAACTTCACGAAGTCCGCCTTCGCGGACTGCGGCCGCGGCTTCAGTGCTCGGACATGCGCTCGAGCGTGCGGCTGAGGCGGTTTTCACGATGATGCCGTTCCTGGTTCAAGACGTAGGCGCGGACCATGGGGACGTGCGTGCGGGAAACAGTAAATGCGCCGTAGCTGCCCTGCCATTTGAAGAACGAGCCGCGCTGCACGGCGTGCGTGACGACGTGTGTGGACCCGCCCTTCAGGCTCTTGACGATCTCCGCGATGGAAACCGTCGTCGGCATCTTCAGGAGGACGTGCACGTGGTCCTGGATTCCTCCGACCGCGATCATCTCGCAACCGGTCCGGTTCGCCTGCTCGTGCAGGGCTTGGTAGATGGGCACGCGCAACTCAGGGGTGATCAGCGGCAGCCGATCCCACGTGGCCCACACCAGGTGCAGGTAGAGCTTCGCGTAATTCCCTCGCACGATCCCCTGTAGACCGCAGTCCGCGCAGGCGGACTTCGTGAATTTCCAGACGCGGTTTCAACCGCCGGGCGCGAGCCGCCGGTCCGCATCCGGGTTGGCGCTGCACGAGATCCCTGCCTTTCTTCTCAACCGCCGGAGATGAGACCGGCGGTATCTCACGAAAATACGCCTTCTACCAGTTCCTCCTCGATCCCCTCAATCCACGTCCTCGACGATCCTCACGGCAGCGGGATGCGGTCGCGGATGAGGAGGAGAATGGCGTTGTGCGGAACGATCTGGTACTTGCTGCCGTCGATCTCCACCTCCACCGCGGGCGTCTTCAGGAAGATCGCGTAGTCTCCCTTCTCCGCCTGCAGCGGCACGTAGCGCAGCTCGGTGCGCGTGCGTCCGGTCCACGTTTCTCCATCCGCCGCCGCCTCGCCCAGCGGGTAGCCGGGGCCGGTGTTCACCACGTATCCCTGCATCACCTGCTCCTTCTGCTGCACCCCCTGCGGCAGAAACAGCCCCGACGGCGTCTGCTGGTTCTCTTCTTCGGGCTTGATGAGGACCTTGTCCCCGATCAGGATCACTTCGCGGCTCATCGCGGATACGTCTCCCGTGTTTTTCCTCGCTCGCCCGGACCCGCCGGCGCGGCCCACAACGTAACGGATTCGGCCCGGTCCTGCACGGCGGATGGAGCGTCGCTTGCACGCTCGTACGGGGTTCGCCGCCAGGCCCATCTCCTGGAGCGCCGTCCCGACTTTCGGACGCGCGCCACGGGGGATAAACTGTCGATGGTACGCGCCCCGTCGCACGGACGGGTGGCCGGGTGGTGAGGGCGGCGGGGCGCACCCTGGGTTCTGGTTCCTGAACAGGAGATCGTTGATGGCCGACAGCTTCGGCGCCCGCTCGACCCTTTCGGTCGGCGGACGCGACTACGAGATCTTTCGCCTGGACGCGCTGAGCCGCGAAGGCGTGGACGTGTCACGCCTGCCGTACTCGCTGCGCATTCTGCTGGAAAACCTGCTGCGCACCGAGGATGGCGTCACCGTTACGCGCGACGACATCCTGGCGCTGGCGCGGTGGAACCCCAAGGACCCGCCCGACCGCGAGATCGCCTACTCGCCCGCGCGGGTGGTGCTGCAGGACTTCACCGGCGTTCCCTGCGTGGTGGACCTGGCGGCCATGCGCGACGCCATGGCGCAGCTGGGCGGCGACCCGTCGAAGATCAACCCGCTGCAGCCGGTGGAGCTGGTGATCGACCACTCGGTGCAGGTGGACGCGTTCGGCACCGCCGAGGCGTTCGAGCAGAACGTGGAGCTGGACTACCAGCGCAACGCCGAGCGCTACGCGTTCCTGCGCTGGGGGCAGCAGGCCTTCCAGAACTTCCAGGTGGTGCCGCCCAACACGGGCATCGTGCACCAGGTGAACCTGGAGTACCTGTCGCGCGTGGTGTTCAGCACCGACGAGAACCCCAACCTGATGAAGGGCGACGTTCCGCAGGCCTATCCCGACACCTGCGTGGGCACCGACAGCCACACGCCCATGGTCAACGGGCTGGGCATTCTGGCGTGGGGCGTGGGCGGCATCGAGGCCGAGGCGGCCATGCTGGGCCAGCCCATCAGCATGCTCATCCCCGAGGTGGTCGGCTTCAAGCTCGAGGGCGAGCTCCCCGAGGGGGCGACCGCGACGGACCTGGTGCTCACCGTCACCGAGATGCTCCGCAAGAAGGGCGTCGTCGGCAAGTTCGTGGAGTTCTACGGACCGGGCATCGCCAGCCTGGCCCTGGCCGACCGGGCGACCATCGGCAACATGTCGCCCGAGTACGGGGCAACGTGCGCCATCTTCCCGCCGGACCAGGTGACGCTGGAGTACCTGCGCTTTACCGGCCGCCCGGCGGAGCGCATTGCGCTGGTCGAGGCGTACATGAAGGAGCAGGGGCTCTTCCACACGGCCGCCAGCCCCGAGCCGCTGTTCACCGACACGCTGACGCTGGACCTGAACAGCGTGGAGCCCAGCATCGCCGGGCCGCGCCGCCCGCAGGACCGCATTCCCCTCAGCAAGGCCAAGAAGGCGTTCAAGGCGGCCCTGCCGGAGCTGATGCCCGAGAAGAAGGGCGCCCCCGTCGCGGCGGTGAAGGACGCGACGGCGATCGGCAAGGAGGCCCAGCCCGGCGCCGATGCCGCGGTGTGGGGCGAGGGCGCGGGCGCGGTGGAGGAAGCGCACGCCGCCACGGAGGCGTCGCCGTCGGGCGGGGCGGGGGAGATCGACCACGGGTCGGTGGTGATCGCCGCCATCACCAGCTGCACCAACACGTCGAACCCCTCGGTGATGATCGCGGCCGGGCTGCTGGCCAAGAAGGCCGCCGAGCACGGGCTGACGCGCAAGCCGTGGGTGAAGACGTCGCTGGCGCCGGGTTCCAAGGTGGTCACCGCGTACTACGAGAAGGCGGGGCTGCAGGAGTACCTGGACCGGCTGGGCTTTCACACCGTGGGCTACGGCTGCACCACCTGCATCGGCAACTCGGGGCCGCTGCCGGAAGAGATTTCGCGCGAGATCCAGGAGCGCGGGCTGGTGGCCTGCTCGGTGCTTTCCGGCAACCGCAACTTCGAGGGGCGCATCAACTCCGAGGTGCGGGCCAACTTCCTGATGTCGCCCCCGCTGGTGGTGGCCTACGCCATCGCCGGGCGGATGGACTGGGACCCGTACAACGAGCCCATCGGCACCGACCCGGAGGGGCGCTCGGTGTTCCTCAAGGACATCTGGCCCACGCTGACCGAGGTGCAGGCCGCGGTGCAGTCGTCCATCGACAGCGCCATGTACGAGCGCAGCTACGCCGGCGTGTTCGAGGGCGACGAGCGGTGGAAGTCCATGCCGGTGCCCGCCGGCGACCGCTTCGAGTGGGCCGACAGCTCCACCTACGTGCGCCAGCCGCCGTACTTCGAGAACATGGCGCACGACGCGCCCGAGTCGGTGGGCGACATCGTGAAGGCGCGCGCCGTGGCCCTGCTGGGCGACAGCGTGACGACGGACCACATTTCGCCAGCGGGCTCCATCAAGAAGGACTCGCCCGCGGGCTCGTACCTGGTGGAGCGCGGGGTCGATGCCAAGGACTTCAACTCGTACGGCGCCCGCCGCGGCAACCACGAGGTGATGATCCGGGGCACCTTCGCCAACGTGCGCATCCGCAACCAGCTGGCGCCCAACACGGAGGGCGGGTACACCACGTACTTCCCCGACGACGAGATCACCACGATCTACGACGCGGCCATGCGCTACCAGGCCGACGGCACGCCGCTGGTGGTGCTGGCGGGCAAGGAGTACGGCAGCGGCTCGTCGCGCGACTGGGCGGCCAAGGGCCCGTACCTGCAGGGGATCAAGGCGGTGATCGCCGAGACGTACGAGCGCATCCACCGCAGCAACCTGGTGGGAATGGGCGTGCTGCCGCTGCAGTTCCTGAACGGCGAGAGCGTGAAGTCGCACGGGCTGACCGGCCGCGAGCACTTCGACATCGTCGGCGTGGGCGAGGTGATCTCCAGCAACCTGGAAACGCGCGAGGTCACCGTCCGGGCCACGGGCGAGGACGGCGAGGCGAAGGAGTTCCGCGCCCTCGTTCGCATCGACACGCCGCAGGAGGTGCTGTACTACCGCCACGGCGGCATCCTGCAGTACGTGCTGCGCCAGCTGCTGGGCGGCCGCGAAAAGCCTGAGGCCATGTCGCCGTCCGTCGCCGCGGGCGCGGTGGTGCACGACGACAAGGACAAGGGCAGCGCCCGGGTGACCGAGGCCGCCGAGGAGTCGTTCCCGGCCAGCGACCCGCCGGCGTACTGATCGTGCGGGAGTGCGTTAGTGCGTTAGTGCGGAAGTGAACTGCGAAGCTGCGCCGGCATCCTCCTCGGGTGCCGGCGCGGCTCGTTTGGGGGATGCAGCCGGGTTCTTTCGAATGTCCCGAAGTGCCGCACTCACGCACGAACGCACTCACGCACTTTCTTCCCTTCGCTTTCGCACTATGTTGTCTGCATGCGCGAACGTCCGCCCAACACCCCCGGCCCCCGCCTTGCGCCCGGCCCCGAGTTCGACCTGATCCGCGGCTTTCTCGCGAACGGGCCGGCCGAGGGGGCGCGAGCCGACGTGCGCGTGGCGCCCGGCGACGACTGCGCCGTCGTGGCCGCCGAGGGGGTGGCGCTCTCCACCGACATGAGCGTGGAGGGGGTGCACTTCCGCCGCGACTGGCTGACCCCCCACGAAATCGGCTGGCGTGCGGCGGCGGCGGCGCTCAGCGACCTGGCGGCGGTGGCGGCGCGGCCCATCGGCATCCTGGTGTCGCTCGCGGTGCCAACGGAGGACGCGGGCGAGTTCGCCCAGCAGCTGATGGCGGGGTGCCGCGAGGCGGCGGAGTCCGTCGGCGGGCTGCTGCTGGGGGGAGACACCACCCGGTCGCCCGGGCCGGTGGTGGTGGACGTCACCGTCGTCGGCGAGGCGCCGCGTCCCGTGCTGCGCTCCGGGGCCGCGCACGGGCACGAGGTGTGGGTCACCGGCGAACTGGGCGGCGCCGCGGCGTGCGTGGCGGCGCTGGAGGCAGGAAAGCAGCCCAGGCCCGGCGCGCGCGCCCGCTTCGCGCGTCCGCTGCCGCGCATCCGTGAGGCCCTGTGGCTGCTGGGCCGCGGTGTGCCCTCCGCCATGATCGACCTTTCCGATGGCCTCGCGGGCGACGCCGCGCACCTCTCGGCCTCCAGCGGCGTGGCCATCCTCCTGGTTCCCGAGCTGCTTCCCGTGCACCCCGCCGCCCGCGCTCGCTCGCCGGAAACCACGGTGCGCGCGGGCCTTCACGGCGGTGAAGACTACGAGCTCTGCTTCACCGCGCCCGTCGGTGCCGTGCAGCCCCACGTGGACGCGTTCGTGCGGGCTTTCGGGGTGCCGCTAAGTTGCGTCGGGCGCGTGGGCGGGGGCGCCGGCGTCTGGTTCGTGGACGCCGAGGGGCACCGGACGCCCGTGCAGGGCGGGGGATGGCAGCACTTCCGCGACGGCGCCTGATGGGGATCGTCCGGGCGCTCTGGATGGTGTTCTGGATGACGATCGCCACCTTCAGCTACGGGGGGATGGCGATCATCCTGGCGCTGTTCGGGGTGCGAGGCCACTTGTTCGTCGCGTGGTCGCGGCAGTGGGCGCGGATTGCGCTGTGGTCCAGCGAGTCGCGGGCGGTGGCGCACGGGATGGAGAACGTGAAGCCGGGGGAGCCTTTCATCCTCGTCGCCAATCACGTGTCCTGGTTCGACGTCTTCGCCATTGCCGTGCTGCTGAAGGTGGATTTTCACTTCGTCGCCAAGAAGGAGCTGGAGCGGGTGCCCGTGTTCGGCCTGGCGTGGAAGGCCGCGGGGCACATCTCCATCGACCGCAGCAACCGCGAACGCGCGGTGGAAAGCCTGCGCGTCGCCGGGCAGCAGATGCGGGAGCAGCGAAGCGTGGTGATCATCTTCGCGGAAGGGACGCGCTCGCGCACGGGGCGCCTGCAGCCGTTCAAGAAGGGGGCGTTCGTCCTGGCGCACGAGTCAGGCATCCCCATCATTCCCACGGTGGTGACGGGCAGCTACGACATCATGCGCCCCGATACCTTTTCCGTGCGCCCGGCTACCATCCACGTCTACTTCGAGCCGCCGGTGACGGTGCGCCCCGGCGAAGACCTGGAGGCGCTCACGGAGCGTGTGCGCGCCGTGTTCGTGGAGCGCCTCGCCGAGACCGAGTCGATGCCGCCGCTGGAAGCCGGGCGAGAAGAAGTTTCCGGGTCCGCCCGCCGCGCATCGTGACCGGCGCCTCTTGACGAGTCATTCGTTTGCACTTGGCGGTCACGGCCGCCCCACCTGCCTGGGACACCTGCCCCACCACCTCCCATGAGTGACGATCCCGGCTTCACCCACCTGGACCCGCAGGGCCGTCCCCGCATGGTGGACGTAGGCCAAAAGGCGCCCACGCAACGGGTTGCGACCGCGGAAGGAGTCATCCGCATGTCGCCCGACACCCTCGCGGCCATCGTCGAAGGGCGCACCGCGAAGGGAAACGTGCTCGTGATTGCCCAATTGGCGGGCATCATGGGCGCAAAACGCACCGCCGACCTGGTGCCCCTGTGCCACCCCCTTCCCCTCGATTCGGTGGAGGTGGAGGTGGCGCCCGACCCCTCGCTCCCGGGGCTGCGGGTGACCGCGACGGCGCGGGTGGAGGCGCGGACGGGAGTGGAGATGGAGGCGCTCACGGCCGTATCGTGCGCCCTGCTCACCGCTTACGACATGTGCAAGGCGCGGGACCGCGGAATGGTCATCGAGGGCGTGCGGCTGCTCCGCAAGGAGGGGGGCCGCAGCGGAATCTGGACCGCCCCGGACGGGGGCTGACCCGGCATACCGCTTGCTCTGTTGGGGGCTCGACCTGTGAAGAACGGAGGCACCACCCATGCATTCAATCATCCTCAAGCTGCAGGCCGAAGTCGAGGCCCGCAAAGCGCCGCGGCTTGAATTGACCGCCGCCGCGCGCACCGCCCTTACCGGGGTGGCGCTGTTCCTGTGCGCGTTCCTGCTGGGCGTGCGGGCCGCGGACGGGCGCGTCGCCGTGCCGTTCGCCAGCGGCTTTGCGGCCTCCGCCCCCGAGGGCGTCATCGAGCTTCAGCAGGTGGAGATCGACCGCCTGAAGCGCATCCACGAAAAGTCTGCGCGGTTCGGCATTCCCGCGGATCTCGCCGAGCGCATCGAGGACATCGCCCTGGCCGAGGGGATCGAGCCCGAGGTGGCGTTCGGTCTGGTGCGCGCCGAGAGCGAGTTCAACCGGCGCGCCGTCAGCCCGGTGGGCGCGGTGGGGCTCACGCAGCTGATGCCTTCGACGGCCCGCTACTTCAAGGCCGGCGTGAACCGCAACGACCTGTTCGACCGCGACACAAACCTGCGCATCGGCTTCCGCTACCTGGCCACGTTGGTCAAGAAGTACGACGGAAACCTGCAGCTGGCCCTGCTGGCCTACAACCGCGGCCCCGAGCGCGTGGACGGCCTGCTGCGCCAGGGCGCGGACCCGAACAACGGGTATGTGGAGATGGTGCTGGGCAAGGACAGGAAGTAAGCAAAATCGCGTTAAGTCGCTGCGGTCGTCGACGCGGCGGCGGACCACCCGGAGAATGAAAGCGGCCCTTCCGAGCAAATGCTCGAGAGGGCCGAATCATTGCGGCAGAGAGTCGACACGGATCCACGAGAATGCGTGCAGGTGAAGCCCGAACGTGAACACCTCCGCCGGGTCGAGCGGTGCGTGTTGGGGCTTCTCCGCTTTGCCAGCGGGTTCACCCGCTCACGTTGCGCCTCGGACGAAGGGCCCTCCACGACGATCTCGCGGAGGGCCCTTCTTTGCTGTGGCCGGCGCCGTCGGCTCAACTCGCCAGTGGGGCGGGGCTGGACTCGTCTGCGTCGGCCGGAACCTCCTCGTCGGCCCCGTCTTCAGCCGGTGCACCGGACGCGGCCGGTTCGCTGTCGTCGGAAGGCGCACCGTCATCACCCGGTGCGCCGCCGGCCTGTTCACCACCGGCAGGCTCATCGCCGGTCGGCTCCTCGTCGACAGGCGCATCGTCGTCCATCGCTTCGACGGCTGCCGGCTGTGGCGGGTCGGTGGTGGCGGTGGGGAGGGGCAGGCCCTCTCCCGAAATCAGGCGCATGTCCAGCTTGGGCGGCAGGCACAGCCGGAAGGCGCTTCCATCGCCCACGGTGGACTCCACCGTCAGCGTTCCCCCCAGCAGCACCGCCAGGCGGCGCGAGATGGGCAGCCCCAGCCCGGTGCCCACCTGCTGGTCGGGATCGGCCAGCTGCACGAACTCGTCGAAGATGCGGTCGAGGTCCTGCGGCTCGATCCCCCGGCCCCGGTCGATGACGTCGACCTCCATCCCGCCGTCCTCGCGCTTGTGGCAGCGCACGGTGATGGGCTTGCCGTCGCCGAACTTGATGGCGTTGGAAAGCAGGTTCAGCAGGATCTGCCGCACCCGCCGCGCGTCGGTGGTGATCACCGCGTCGCCATCGGACTCCAGCGTGAGCTCCGAGCCGTGCTCGTCGGCCAGGGGGCGCACGGTGACGAACAGGTCCTGCACGAGGGAAGGGAACGGCGCGGGCTGCACCTCGATGTCCACCTTGCCCGCCTCGATCTTGGAAAGGTCGAGGATGTCGTTGACCAGCTCCAGCAGGTGCTTGGCGGCCGCGTGCGCGCGCTCGATGCCGCGGGACTGCTCGGGGTTGAGCGGGCCGTAGATGCTGTCGAGCAGCAGCGAGCTGTAGCCCAGGATGGCGTTGATGGGCGTGCGCAGCTCGTGGCTCATGGAGGCGTAGAACCGGCTGCGCGAGGCCATGGCGTTTTCCAGCTCGCGCTGGCGCGCCTGCAGCTGCCGGTTCAGCGACTTGAGCTCGGCCGCCTGCTTGCGGAGCGCCTCTTCGGCGCGCTTGCGCTCGGTGACGTCGCGGGCGATGACGGTGTACACCCGCTCGCTGTCCAGCTGCAGGCACGAGATGGAGCCCTCCAGCGGAAACACTTCGCCGTTCGCGCGCATCCCCTCGAGGGCGTGCTCGTGAAGGGCGTCGTCGTCTTCCGGAGGCTTGCCCTCGAGCACCGACGCGGCCCGGGTCGCCGCGGCGGCGCACATCTCCTCCAGCGCCACCCCGCGGAAGGCGGGGCTCAGCAGCTCGTCGAAGGGCAGGCCCATGGCGTCGGCCGCGGGGCGGCCGAAGGTGCGCTCGGCGGCGGAGTTGAACAGGGTGATGCGGCGGTCGTCGTCGAAGGTGAGGATGGCCTCCAGCGCCGACCCCACGATCTCGGCCATGCGCGCCTCCGACTCCAGCAGCCGCGCCCGGTGCGCCAGCTCCAGCTCGCGCACCTCGCTCTCGCGAAGCCGCTTCTCCTGGTCCTTCAGCTGCTCCGTCTTCAGGTACAGGTCGATGAAGACGGCCACCTTGCTGCGCAGCACGTCGGGGTTGAAGGGCTTGGACAGGTAGTCCACCGCGCCCACCGAATACCCCGTGAAGACGTACTGCTCGTCCTTGCTGATGGCGGTGAGGAAGATGATGGGCGTGGAGCGCGAACGCTCGCGCGACTTGATCAGCTGCGCCGTCTCGAAGCCGTTGATCCCCGGCATCTGCACGTCGAGCAGGATCACCGCGAAGTCGTGAAGCAGCACGTGCCGCAGCGCCTCTTCGCCGGAGTTGGCGCGCACCATCTCGTGCCCCAACGGCTCCATGATGGCCTCCAGCGCCATCAGGTTCTCGGGGCGATCGTCCACCATCAGAATGCGGGCACGCGAGCCCGCCACTGCCTCGGCTGCCTGTGTCATGCGGCCGAGCGGCAGCGGGGAACGCGGCGGCCGCGGATGGAGGCCAGGTGCGGGCCGATCTCTTCCAGCGGGAGCACGCAGGCGTCGGGAACGGCGCGCACGGCAAAGCGGGGCATCACCCGCACCTCCGACGTTTCGGGGTCCTGCACCACGCAGTGGCCCCCGGCGTCGGCAATGCGGCGCAGCCCCGCGGCCCCGTCCTGGTTGGCCCCGGTCAGCACCACGCCCACCGTGTCCATCCCGTACACGTCGGCGGCCGATTCGAACATCACGTCGATGGAGGGGCGGCTGTAGCGCACCGGCTCGTCGGTGGAAAGCGAAAAATATCCGTCGCGGTCCAGGAGAAGATGGTAGTCGGGAGGGCCCACGAACACCCCCGGCCCGATCTCCTGCTTGTCGGTCACCTCGTACACGGGCATGGGCGAGCACTCCTGCAGGAGCTCGCACAGCAGCTCCGACTCCTTGGCCCGGTGCTGCACGACGACCACGGGAACGTCGAAGTCTTCCGGCAGCGCCGATACCAGGGTGCGCAGCGCGTGAAGCCCGCCGGCCGAGGCGCCCACGACGACGATGCGGTACCCGATGAGCGGCGAGGTCACGCCAGCCTCCGGTAGATCTTTTCGCGGGTGTCCACCACCTCGTACCGGTCTTCGAACTCCGTGAACCGCAGCGTTTCCTTGTTGCCCAGCGCCAGCGCGCCGAATCGCCCCAGGCTTTCGTAGAACAGGCCGTGCACGCGGTTCTGCAGCTTGCGGTCGAAGTAGATCATCACGTTGCGGCACACGATCACGTTGAACTCCGAGAAGGAGCCGTCGGTGACCAGGTTGTGCTGCGAAAACACCACGTTGCGCGTGAGCGCGGCGTTGAACAGCGCCCCGTCGTACATCGCGGTGTAGTACTCCGAGAACGACCGCTTGCCCCCCGCCTTCAAATAGTTCTGCGTGTACTCCTGCATCTTGTCGAGTGGAAAGATGCCCGCGCGCGCCCGCTGCAGCACCACCTCGTTGATGTCGGTGGCGTAGATGCGGGCCCGGTCGTACAGCCCCTCCTCTTCCAGGAGGATGGCCATGGAGAACACTTCCTCGCCCGTGGAGCACCCGGCGTGCCAGATGCGGATGAACGGGTACGTCCGCAGCGTGGGCACCACCTTTTCGCGGAAGGCCGCGTAGAAGCCCGGGTCGCGGAACATGGCCGTGACGTTGATGGAAAGGTCCAGCAGCAGCTTTTCCATCATCGCCGGGTCGTGCAGCACCCGGTCGGCCAGCTGGGTGATGGTGTTCAGTCCCTCCTGGTGAATGCGCTTCCACACGCGCCGCTTGAGCGACGAGTACGCGTAGCTGCGAAAGTCGAATCCGTAGTGCCGGTACACGGCTTCCAGGAGCAGCTCCACCTCGATGCGCTCCAGGTCGCGGTCGTACGCCGCGGGTGTGTCGGGCAGCTGTGCCTTGGGTGCCTGCGCCACTGCGTTGCCTTCGGGTTCTCCGCATGTGCGCCGCGCGAGGGCTTCGCGCGGCGCCTGAAACGGAGTTGCACGGCAAGGTGCGTGCTTGACCCCGGCGCGCTCAGCGGTACAGCCAGACGCGCATCAGCGAAAGCAGCTGGTCCACGTCCACCGGCTTGGTGATGTAGTCCGACGCGCCGGCCGCGATGGACTTCTCGCGGTCGCCCTTCATGGCCTTGGCCGTCAGCGAGATGATGGGCAGGCTGCCGAACTCCGGCATCCCCCGGATGGCGCGGGTGGTTTCGTACCCGTCCATCTCGGGCATCATCACGTCCATCAGCACCAGGTCCACGTCGGGCTGCGCCTTCAGCAGCTCGATGGCGTCGCGGCCGTTCTCGGCGAAGATCACGTTCATCCCCTGCTGCTCCAGCACCGACGTCAGCGAAAAGATGTTCCGCACGTCGTCGTCCACCACCATGATCTTCTTGCCGCCGAACACCGAATCGGTCTTGTGCAGCTGCTCCAGCATCCGGCGCTTCTCGTCGGGGAGGCTGCTTTCCACCCGGTGCAGGAAGAGCGCGGTTTCGTCCAGCAGCCGCTCGGGGCTCTTGGCGTCCTTGATGATGATGCTTTCGGCGTAGCGGCGCAGGCGCGTTTCCTCCTGCGGGCTCAGGTCCTTGCCGGTGTAGATGATGATGGGCAGGTCCTGCATCTCGGGGGTGCCCTTCACCCGCTCGAGCAGCTCGAAGCCGTCCTCGCCGTGCAGCCCCAGGTCCAGCACCATGCAGTCGAACCGCGTTTCGCGCAGCCGGTCCACCGCCTCCTCGGCGCTGCTGACCGCCACGATCTCCACGTCGTCGTCGCCGATCAGCTCGATGATGCTCTGCCGCTGCGTCTCGTCGTCCTCCACCACCAGGAGGCGCTTCGTTCCATCCGACAGCAGGTTGTTGATGCGGTCGAACGCGCCGTCCAGCGCCTCCTTGCTGATGGGCTTTTCCAGGTAGTTCACCGCGCCGTTGCGCAGGCCGCGCTGCCGCTGCCCCACGCCCGACACGATGTGCACGGGAATGTGCCGCGTCTCGGGCGAGTGCTTCAGGCGGTCCAGCACCGTCCACCCGTCGATTCCCGGAAGGTCGATGTCCAGCGTCACGGCGTCGGGCCGGTACTCCTGCACCAGCTCCAGCCCCGTTTCGCCGTCCATGGCTACGAGCACCTTGTACCCCTTTTCGCGCGCCATGTCGAGCAGGATGCGCGCGAAGTGCGGGTCGTTCTCCACCACCAGCACCACCCGGTCGCCCGGCTGGATGCTGGCGCGATCGTCGTGGATCCCCGCCTGGCTGGGGTCGCGCGGGTAGCGCCGCCGGTCTTCCTGCAGCGCAGACGCGGCCTCGTTGCGGCGCTGCGCCTCGATCATGGCCGGCCCGGCGCCCGCGCCGGACCCGAAGACCACCGGCGACTCGCTGCCGCCGCCGCGGCCATCGGGGTCGCCCGGCCAGCGCAGCGGCAGGAACAGGGTGAAGGTGCTCCCCCGGCCCTCGGCGCTTTCCACCCGGATCTCGCCGCCCAGCAGCCGCGCGATCTCGCGGCTGATGGAAAGACCCAGCCCCGTGCCGCCGTACTTGCGGCTGGTGGTGCCGTCGGCCTGCTGGAAGGCCTCGAAGATCAGCCGCTGCTTGTCGGCGGCGATGCCGATGCCGGTGTCGGCCACCGAGAACGCCACCACCACGTCGGCGTCGTTCAGCATCTGGTTGGCGTAGCGCCGGCCCTTGTCGGCCTTGCGCATCCCCAGGGTGATGCTTCCCTCGTGCGTGAACTTGAAGGCGTTGGAGAGCAGGTTCTTCAGCACCTGCTGAAGCCGCTGGCCGTCGGTGTACACGGCCGGCGGAAGCTCGGTGTCGATCTCGATCCTGAGCTCCACCCCCTTCTGCTCCGCCTGGGGCCCGAACGAGCGCTCGGCGTAGTTGCTGATGTCGGCCAGCAGCACGTCGCCCGGGTTGATGTCCATCTTCCCGGCCTCGACCTTGGACAGGTCGAGCACGTCGTTGATCAGGTTGAGCAGGTCGGTGCCCGACGCCAGGATGGTCTGTGCGTACTCCACCTGCTTGGGCGACAGGTTGCCGTCCTTGTTGTCGGCCAGGAGCTTGGCCAGGATGAGCAGCGAGTTCAGCGGCGTCCGCAGCTCGTGGCTCATGTTGGCCAGGAACTCGCTCTTGTACTTGGACGAAAGGGCCAGCTGCTGCGCCTTTTCCTCCAGCTCGGCGCGCGCCGCCTCGACCTCGCGGTTCTTCTGCTCGACCTTGCGGTTCTGCTCGGCCAGCAGCGCCGCCTTTTCCTCGAGCTCCTCGTTCACCTGCTGAAGCTCTTCCTGCTGGTCGCGCAGGGCTTCTTCCGAGGCCTTGAGCGTCTTTGCCTGCGCCTCGAGCTCCACGTTCGTCCGCCGCAGCTCTTCCTGCTGGGCCTGCAGCTCCTGCGACTGGCTCTGCAGCTCCTGGGTGAGGTTCTGCGACTGCTGCAGAAGCTCTTCGGTGCGCATGTTGGCGGTGATCATGTTGAGCACCACGCCCACGCTTTCCGTCAGCTGGTCCAGGAACACCTGGTGGATCTGGCTGAACGGAAGGAAGCTGGCCAGCTCGATCACCGCCTTCACCTCGCCCTCGAAGAGGATGGGAAGGACCATGATGTTGCGGGGCGGCGCCTCGCCCAGCCCCGACGAGATGGTGATGTAGTCGTCGGGAACGCCCGTCAGCAGGATGGGCTTCTTTTCCAGCGCGGCCTGGCCCACCAGCCCCTCGCCGGGGCGGAAGCGGTTGCTGACGCTCTTGCGCGCCTTGTACGCGTAGCTGGCGATCAGGCGAAGGAGGAAGTCCTTGCTCCCCTCGCCCTCGGCGATGAAGAAGGCGCCGTGGTGCGCGCCCACGAGGGGCGTGAGGTCCGACATGATCAGGCGCGACACGCTTTCCAGGTCGCGCTGCCCCTGCATCATGCGGCTGAACTTGGCCAGGTTGGTCTTCAGCCAGTCCTGCTCCTGGTTGCGCTCCGTGGTTTCCTTGAGGTTGGCGATCATCTGGTTGACCGAGCGCTTCAGCTCGTCCAGCTCGCCCTTGGCCTCGACGGTCACCGTCCGCGTCAGGTCGCCCTCGGTCACCGCCGTCGCCACGTCCTTGATGGCGCGCACCTGGGCGGTCAGCGAGTTGGCCATGGCGTTCACGTTCTCGGTCAGCGCCCGCCAGGTGCCGGCCGCGCCGGGCACCTCGGCCTGGCCTCCCAGCTTGCCCTCGGTGCCCACCTCGCGGGCCACGCGCGTCACTTCGTCGCCGAAGATGGAGAGCCGGTCGACCATCGCGTTGATCACCTCCTTGATCTGGAGGATCTCGCCGGCGGCCTCGACCGTGATCTTGCGCGTCAGGTCGCCGTCCGCGATCGCCGTCGCCACGGCGCTCACGTCGCGCAGCTGGACGGTCAGGTTGCCGGCCAGCTGGTTCACGTTGTCGGTCAGGTCCCGCCACAGGCCGGACACGCCTTCGACGCGGGCCTGGCCGCCGAGCTTGCCTTCCGTGCCCACCTCCTTGGCGACCCGCGTCACTTCGCTCGCGAACGAGTTCAGCTGGTCGGTCATGGTGTTGATGGTGTTCTTCAGCTCGAGCATCTCTCCCTTCACGTCCACCGTGATCTTCTTGGAGAGGTCGCCGCGGGCCACGGCGGTGGTCACTTCAGCGATGTTCCGCACCTGACCGGTCAGGTTGGCGGCCATCTGGTTCACGTTGTCGGTCAGGTCCTTCCAGGTGCCGGCCACGCCCTTCACCTTGGCCTGCCCGCCCAGCTTGCCCTCGGTGCCCACTTCGCGCGCCACTCGGGTCACTTCCCCGGCGAACCCGTTCAGCTGGTCCACCATGGTGTTCACCACCTTGGCGATGCGCAGGAACTCGCCGCGCAGCGGCCGGTCGTCGGCGTCGAGGTTCATGGTTTGGCCGAGGTCGCCGCGCGCCACCGCGCCGATCACCCGCGCCATCTCGGTGGTGGGGTGGACCGTGTCGGCGACCAGCGCGTTGACCGCGTCGACGCCCGCCGCCCACGAGCCGGTCGCCCCCCCCAGCCGCGCCCGGTGG